>JBQCDS010000333.1:0-4927 GCA_051961035.1 Trinickia sp.
TGGGCGCGAGCGAAAACGCAGAGTAGAACGCGATGCTGGATCCCATCATCGCGCACCGATGATCCGAAAATCCCGCAACCACGGCTTTGGCGGTTCCGACGATGCCGGTACGCGGCCGATGTGCCAACCCTGATGTCTTTTGCGGAGCGTTCATGACGATCGCGGGCTAAGCCGCTCGAGAGCCATTGCTATCTGGCGTGGGGCAGCAACGCCCGTACCCGTCACGAGGGCCGCTTCACATCGGGCTAGTCGACGATAGGCGCGGCCGTCGAAAGACCGAGCACGTCCTGCGCGGCCACCGGTCTGCTGAGCAGATAGCCTTGAACCAGGTCGCATTGCGCCTGCTTCAGCAGATCGAGCTGCGCCGATTCCTCGACCCCTTCCGCGGTCACGCTCATGCCCAGCGCATGGGACATCTGGATGATGCCCGACACGATGCTGCGCGTTGCCGGATCGTGCTCCAGGCTCGTAATGAACGAGCGATCGATCTTCACGCTGTCCGGGGCGAAATCGGCCAGATAGCGCAGGCTCGAATAGCCCGTCCCGAAGTCATCGATGGCAATTCGCACGCCCAGTGCCTTCAACGCCACAAGCGTTTGCTGCGCGAGACAGGGATCGTCCATCAATGCGCTTTCCGTCAGCTCCAATTGAAGCGCGCAGGGCGCAATAGCGTGACGGCGCAACGCCTTATCCACGACATCGACGATCGCCGTATCGCGCAATTGGCGCGCCGATACGTTCACGGATATGTCGAGCGAGCGGGCGCCTGCCCGGCGCCATTGCGCGAGCTGACGCAGTGCGTCGTCAATGACCCATGCGCCGACATCCGTGATGAAGCCGCTCTCCTCCAGGATGGGAATGAATACGCCGGGCGAGACGAGGCCGCGCTTGGGGTGCCGCCAACGTATGAGCGCTTCGACGCTTCGAATCTCGAGCGTTCGAGGCTCGTGAATCGCCTGGTAATGCAGCTGGAACTGCTTCTTGGCGAGCGCCGCGGGCAGGTCGCGCTCCAACTCGAAGACAGCGATGCGCTCGCTCGATTCCTTGTCGGCAAAACGATAGCCGTTACGTCCGGCCTTTTTGGCTGCGTACATCGCGATATCCGCACTCGTTAAGAGCGCCTCGCGATCGGCCCCGTTCTCGGGGAATTGTGCAATGCCGATGGATGCCGTGATCTTGCCGGCACGGCGCGACTTGTCCGCGCGAACGAGCGCGCCAAGAATGTCGCGCGCGATGTCCGCGAGTCGCTGCCTATCCGCGCTGCCGTCGATCAGTACGGCGAACTCGTCGCCGCCGAGGCGCGCGAGCAAGGCATCGTCCGGCAGCGCGGACCGGATGTTCCTGCTCACCGATCTGAGCAAGCGGTCGGCCGCCGTATGACCCAGCGTGTCGTTGATGACCTTGAACCGGTCCAGATCGATGAACATCAGGGCGAACGGCCCTTTCTTGTCGCTGCGATCGTCGATGTTGCGCATGAGCGCCGCGCGATTGGCCAGCCCGGTGAGCGAATCGGTAAAGGCCAGACGGTCGAGTTCCTCCAGCCGATTCTGCTCCGCCGTCACGTCCTCGCTGATGCCGACGACGCGCACGACGCGTCCCGCATTGTCCAACACTGGCGAACCCGTACTTTGAATCCACCGCACGTTTCCGTCCGGCCGGCGGATGCGGTACAGCGCCTTCTGGCCGATCTTGGTTTCGGGGATGCGACGCATGGCAGCCGTCAGATGCGGCAGGTCCTCCGGCAGCACGAGCGCCATCCATGCCTGCGGGGACTCGCGAAACGCTTGTGCGTCCAAGCCGAATACGGTCGAACAGCCGGCGCTGATGTAATGAAAATCCACGAAATCGGCGCTGTAGGAGTAGAAACACAGGCCGACGTGCGCCTCCATCTCCGACATCAGCGTATTTTTCTCGCGCAGGGCCGCGAACAGGTCTGCTTCGTGCGTCACGTCCAACGATGCGCACAGGATGCCATTCACGCCGCCTTTACCGTCGCCGATCGGAATGAGACGCGATTGCCAGACTTTCAGCTCGCCCGCCATGGTCGGACAACTGCCCTTGAATGCGGTGCGCATGCCCTGCATCGCGGCGTGAAATGCGTCCCGTGCGGCACTGGCATCCTCTTGCGCCCAAAATCCCAGCCAATTCGCCCCGGCGAGCTGCTCGGGACCGCTCGCGGCCATGAGGTCAGCACCATACTCGGAGATGCGCACCATGCGGCCTTCGGCGTCGAGCAGCTTCAAACACTCTCGGTTCGCGTCCAGGAGCGCACCGGCAAGCGCTTGTGTCGCGTGAGCGCGAGAAACGGCGCGGCGCGCGTAACGTAAGCCGATCGCGAAAGCGACGGCCCCAAGGGCGAGCCCCGCGCACGACGCGGCAGCTTGAGACATGAACACCGCCATTGCCAGATAGGTTGCCGCGCCCAGGCCCCAAGCCGCGAGCGCGACTTGGACGAATTGCGATGCCGAGAGCGCCGCCACCTTCGGCCCGGCGGATAGGAAGAAAGAGAGAAATTCCTGATTCCGGGCGGATCGGGGGTCCCGTCGCGAATCGTCGCAGCTAGCGCTAGCGGGAACGCGGGGCGATTCGGGAGGGGAAAAGTAGGACATTACCGTGACGACGCGGGCTTTCAATGAAACGGGGCAACTTGTGCCCTTTTTGTTCGGGAGGCGACGAACTCGTTTACGTCATTTGTCCGCCAAATCTTTAGGCAGCGGGCGCAGGGCAACGCTGACGCACGCATAAGCGAAATGCGGTTAGCCCCGAAAATCGAAATTCACCATTGCTAGCAGCGCGCTTAATTATCAGCGACAGCTTTCCTAAGCTTCGCATTACCTGGCACGGCGTCGATATCGTGCTGCCGGTATGCGGCGTGGCGCCAAAACCGCCGAACGCTGGCCAGCCTCCAAGCCCCATCGCGCGCCGCTTTAATTCCAGTCCAACCAAGGAGCGGGTCATGAAACATGCAACCAGCACGCTGATCGCAGCCGTCGCCGCACTCACGCTGTCGGGCGTCGCTTGCGCACAAAACAATACGCTGGCAACGCCAACCACGAAATCGCCGGCCGATACATCGAGTGGATATGGCACGCCGGGTGCCACTCAATCGGAAAGCGGCACGTGGTCGCCTAATTCGGAGCAGCCGAATCAAATGGACACCGGTGCGACGTCGGTCACCCCCGCTTACGGGGGCAACAACACGCTCGCTACGCCAACCACGAAATCGCCAGCAGCGCCTAAATAAAAGCGATCGGAGCGGTATCGGTTAGCGCCGGTGTTCCGTCGAATTCACGCGATACCATCCAATGCGTTAGCGAGCCTAGATACCGCGCCTGCGACGTCGTGCAGTTTGTCCAGGCCGAACAATCCGATGCGGAAGGTTTTGAAGTCTTCGGGCTCGTCGCATTGCAAGGGAACGCCGGCCGCGATTTGCAACCCCGCATCGGCGAATTTCTTGCCCGATCGCACGCCGTCATCGTCCGTGTAGCTCACCACGACGCCCGGTGCCTGAAACCCTTCCGCGGCCACGCTTTTGAAGCCTTTCGCCACCAACAGCGAGCGAACGCGCCTGCCTAGTTCAAGTTGCTCCTCTCTTACCTTCTCGAAGCCGTATGCCTCGGTTTCCGTCATGACGTCGCGCAGCGTCGCGAGACTGTCCGTGGGCATCGTGGCGTGGTAAGCGAATCCGCCGTTCTCGTACGCTTCCATGATTTGCAACCATTTGCGAAGATCGCAGGCGAAACTGGTGCTGCTCGTGCCGTCGATTCGTTCGCGCGCGAGCGCGCTGAGCATGACCATCGCGCAACAGGGCGGCGCGCTCCATCCTTTTTGCGGTGCGCTGATCAAGATATCGACGCCGGTAGCCTGCATGTCGACCCAAACCGTACCCGATGCGATGCAATCCAGCACAAATAGGCCGCCGACGGCGTGCACCGCGTCGGACACCGCGCGCAGATAGGCATCGGGCAGCATCATTCCGGATGCGGTTTCGACATGCGGTGCGAAAACGAGATCTGGTTTATTTTCCCGGATTGCCGCCACCACTTCTTCGATCGGAGCGGGCGCATAGGCGGCCTGCCTACCTTGTTCGACCGGACGCGCCTTCAATACGATCGATTCGGACGGGATGCCGCCCATGTCGAAAATCTGCGACCAGCGGAAACTGAACCAACCGTTGCGAATGACCAAACACTTTTTATTCGTCGCGAACTGCCGGGCCACGGCTTCCATGCCGAACGTCCCGCTGCCCGGCACGATAATCGCCGACTTCGCGTGGTAGACCTTTTTCAGAACCTCGGAGATATCGCGCATGACGCCTTGGAAGCGTTGCGACATGTGATTGATCGAGCGGTCGGTGTAGACGACTGAATATTCGAGGAGTCCCTCGCGATCGACATGGGGAAGTAAACCTGGCACGCTCGCCTCCGATAAAGGATGAACAATCTCGGCGGCATGCGCGAATGGCTGCCGCCGAGCACCATGCAACGATGCATTTTCCTTCCACGAAAGCAGATTCTAACGAAAGCTGCGCCGCTCAAGGCGTACCCACGCGGTAGCACGTGGGAATCGCGTTCTTCTTCGGCCGCTGATAGATGAGCCGATAACCGCCCGACGACGAACGCGCCTGCGGCGACGCGAACGTCACGACCTTGCCGTAGTCGCCACGGGTCGTGCCGACCTGATCGATGATGAGCGGCGAGAGAACCGGATCCGTGCGTGCTGAATCGGCGTCGATGATGCGGCGTACATGCGAGAGGTTAGCCACGTACCAATCCGCTTTCATGGCCGTCGTGCGGAGCACGAATGGACGATAGGCCGGGCCCGCGAAATGGCTGTCGATGATCATCCACGGATCCTTGTCGGGACCGCCCAAATCCGACGGCAGGATCGTCTGATTCGGATCGACGCTCTTCAAGTACGACCCGAT
>JBQCDS010000334.1:0-2439 GCA_051961035.1 Trinickia sp.
TGAGCGCCGGCCGCATTGGCGCCGCGCTCGAGACGCATGTGCAATCGGTGCATGTGCGCTACGGCCTCACCGACAGCATCGTCCGCAGCGCGCAGCGCACGTGGGACATCGCCGTGTACTCGCTGCGGATGTTCGGACGCATGCTGACGGGCCAGGCTTCGCTGAAGAACTTGTCGGGCCCGGTGACGATCGCCGATTACGCCGGTAAGAGCGCGCAGCTAGGCTGGGCGCCGTTTCTCTCCTTCCTCTCGCTCGTCAGCATCAGCCTCGGCGTGCTGAACTTAATGCCGATTCCCGTATTGGACGGGGGGCATCTGTTATATTATTTGGTTGAAGCCGCAACCGGCAAAGCCGTGTCGGAACGCTGGCAGCTCGTTTTGCAAAGGGCAGGTCTCGTGTGCATCGTCGTCTTGTCGGCGATCGCGCTCTTCAACGATCTGGCTCGTTTAATCCATTTCTAAATGTTCGGCGGTCCGCGAGCGCGGCCGCGACGGACAGATGCAGCTAAAAACTCTGGGGATGCACGTTGTTCAAACCTCATCGCTTTGTTCCTAAGACGGTTGCGGTCGCGGCGCTCGCCGCTCACGGGCTTATCGCCCACGCGGCGACAGCGCCTTTCGTGGTCCAAGACATTCGGATCGAAGGCTTGCAACGGGTGGAGCCCGGTACGGTGTTCTCCTACCTGCCGATCAAACGAGGCGATACGTTCACGGACGACAAAGCGTCGGAAGCGATCCGCGCGCTGTACGCGACGGGTTTCTTCAGCGATGTGCGAATTGGAACGGAAGGCGGCGTCGTCATCGTCAACGTGGTCGAACGGCCCGCGATCGGCACGATCGATTTCTCGGGTCTTCACGAATTCGACAAGGACGCCTTGACGAAAGCGCTGAAGGGTGTCGGTTTGTCGCCCGGCCGCTATTACGACAAAGCGCTCGTCGATCGCGCGGAGCAAGAGCTCAAACGCCAATATCTGACCCGGGGCTTTTACGCCGCCGAGGTCACGACCACGGTCACGCCGATCGACAACAGCCGCGTATCGATTCTGTTCGCGGTGAACGAAGGCCCGAGCGCGAAGATTCGCCAGGTCAACTTCATCGGCAACAAGGCGTTCAGCACCAGCACGCTGCGCGACGAGATGCAGCTGTCCACGCCGAATTGGTTCTCGTGGTACACGAAGAACGATCTGTACTCGAAGGACAAGCTCACGACCGACCTCGAAAACGTCCGGTCGTATTATCTGAACCACGGTTATCTCGAATTCAACATCGAGTCCACCCAGGTTTCGATCTCGCCCGATAAGAAAGACATGTACCTGACGCTGACGGTGCATGAGGGCGAGCCGTACACCGTGTCGAGCATCAAGCTGGCGGGCAATCTGCTCGATCGCGGCCCTGAGCTGCAAAAGCTCATCACGATCAAGCCAGGGCAGCGTTTCTCGGCGGACAAGCTGCAAGCGACGACAAAGGCGATCGTCAACAAGCTCGGCGAGTACGGCTATGCGTTCGCGACGGTCAACGCTCAGCCCGAAATCGATCAAGTGCATCACAAAGTGGCGCTCACGCTGCAAGTCGATCCGAGCCGCCGAGTCTACGTCCGCCACGTCAACATCACAGGCAATACGCGCACGCGCGATGAAGTGATTCGCCGCGAAATGCGTCAGCTCGAAAGTTCTTGGTTCGATTCGAGCCGCCTCGCGCTCTCGAAAGACCGGATCAACCGCCTCGGCTACTTCACCGATGTCGATGTCACGACGGTTCCCGTGCCGGGCACGGCCGATCAAGTCGATGTCGACGTCAAGGTCAAGGAAAAGCCGACGGGCGCGATCACGCTCGGCGCCGGCTTTTCGTCGACCGACAAGGTCGTGCTTTCCGCCGGTGTTTCTCAGGACAACGTATTCGGTTCCGGCACGAGCCTGTCCGTGAACGTCAACACGGCGCGCTCGTATCGGACGCTGACGGTCACGCAAGTCGATCCGTACTTCACCGTCGACGGTATCAAGCGGATCACCGACGTCTACTACCGCACGACGCAGCCGCTCTATTACTCGACGAATTCGAGCTTCCGAATCATCACGGCGGGCGGCGACTTGAAGTTCGGCATTCCGTTCTCGGAAGTCGATACGGTGTACTTCGGGGCGGGTCTCGAGCAGAACCGGTTGGACATCGATAGCTCGACGCCGGAGGTCTATCAGCAATACGTGCACGATTTCGGGCGCGTGTCGAACAACATCCCGTTGACGATCGGCTGGTCGCGCGACGCGCGCGACAGCGCACTCGTGCCGAGCCGCGGCTACTTCACGCAAGCGAACGCCGAGTACGGCACGCCGATTGGCGCGACGCAGTACTACAAGGCCGACTTGCAGGCGCAGTACTACTACTCGTTCGCCCGCGGCTTCGTGCTTGGTTTGAACTTCCAAGGCGGCTATGGCAACGGCTTGGG
>JBQCDS010000335.1:0-8255 GCA_051961035.1 Trinickia sp.
GAGCGATTCATCAAAAAATATCCGAACCGCCGGCTCTATGACACGGAGACGAGCACCTACATCACGCTGAGCGACGTGAAGCAGCTCGTGCTCGATCAGGAGGAATTCAAAGTCATCGATGCGAAGACCAACGAAGATCTGACGCGCAGCATATTGCTGCAAATCATCCTTGAAGAGGAAAGCGGCGGCGTGCCGATGTTTTCTTCTTCGATGCTCTCGCAGATCATCCGTTTCTACGGTCACGCGATGCAGGGCATGATGGGCACCTACTTGGAAAAGAACATTCAGGCGTTCATCGAGATTCAGAACAAGCTCGCCGAGCAATCGAAAAATCTCTATGAAGGCAATGCGCTGAATCCGGAGGTCTGGTCGCAGTTCATGAACATGCAGGCGCCGATGATGCAGGGGATGATGACGAGCTACATCGAGCAGTCGAAGAACATGTTCGTGCAAATGCAAGAGCAGATGCAGAACCAGGCGAAGTCGATGTTCAGCTCGTTTACGTTAAACAAGCCGGGCGCCGGCCCCGAGCCTGAGAAGAAGTAGCGCGCCGCTTGTCTAACTCGAGGCCTGCCGCGAATTGCGCGCGGCCTCGGTCCCAACGCGTACGAGACAGCGCCGGTTTTCGCATCCGGGAGCCACGCTGGATCGCCGCTTCGCCGGCCGCCTCGTCGGCTCCTTCCTTTTTCGCTGACAATCACCTCGTCAATCTTTCATATCGGGCACGCGAGAGCCGCTATGAGGGAGAACGGGCGTCGGACGAAGAGATGGGAGCGATACGGTACGCGGTGCGTACGTTCCTCGATGTGTAGCCCGGGAGGGCCGGCTCAGCGCAAGGCATTGAGCGTTCTTTGCTCATCCTTGACAGACCGTTCGCCGCACCGCCGCTCAACGCTGAAAATCCGAAAGCAATGAAGATTGGCATCATCGGGCAAGCGTTAAACGATGCTTTGAGAGGGGGAGCGGCAAGTTCGGTTTTGGCTTTCGAAGTGAAGCCTGCATCGGTTGAAGCTCAAGAGACCGCGCCTGGTGCCGGCGCGGCGAAGTAGAAGTCGTACGGGAAGCGGGCCGCGGCAGGGTAAAATAGCGCGTTCGCGGCGCCAGGACGCGCCGCAGCCTTCACCAGTACGGAAGCATCAGTGAAAAACCACCAGGAAGCAAAGGCCAACTCGGGAGCGGCACCCAAGATTGGTATGGTCAGCCTCGGCTGCCCCAAGGCGCTCGTCGATTCCGAGCAAATCATCACGCAGTTGCGGGCCGAGGGCTACGAGATCTCGGGCACGTACGACGGCGCCGATCTGGTCGTCGTCAATACGTGCGGTTTTATCGACGAAGCCGTGCAAGAAAGCCTGGATGCGATCGGCGAAGCGCTGACCGAGAACGGCAAAGTCATCGTGACGGGCTGCCTGGGCGCGAAGAAAAGCGCGAGCGGCGAAGGGCTGATCGCAGAGGTGCATCCGAAGGTGCTCGCCGTCACGGGGCCCCACGCAGTGGGCGAAGTGATGCAGGCGGTGCACAGCCACTTGCCCAAGCCGCACGATCCGTTCGTCGACTTGGTGCCGCCTGCCGGGATCAAACTCACGCCGCGCCACTACGCCTATCTGAAGATTTCCGAAGGCTGCAATCATCGTTGCGCGTTCTGCATCATCCCGTCGATGCGCGGCGACCTCGTCTCGCGACCTGTCGCCGAGGTCATGCTCGAGGCCGAAAATCTGTTCAAGTCGGGCGTCAAGGAATTGCTCGTCATTTCGCAAGACACGAGCGCCTACGGCGTCGACGTCAAGTTCCGCACGGGCTTCTGGAACGGGCGGCCGCTCAAGACGCGCATGACCGAACTCGTGGGCGCGCTGGGCGAACTCGCCGCGCAATACGGCGCATGGGTGCGGCTGCATTACGTCTACCCGTATCCGCACGTCGACGAAATCATCCCGATGATGGCAGACGGTCCGCTCAAGGGCCATGTGCTGCCGTATCTCTACATTCGGTTCCCGCACGCCGATCCAGAGGTGCTCAAACGCATGAAGCGGCCGGCCAACGCCGAGCGCACGCTCGAACGTGTCGCGGCGTGGCGCCGCATGTGCCCCGAGCTGACGATTCGCAGCACGTTCATCGCCGGCTTTCCGGGCGAAACCGAAGCGCAGTTCGAAACGCTGCTCGAGTTCATTCGGGCGGCCGAACTCGATCGCGTGGGCTGCTTTGCCTATTCTCCCGTCGAAGGCGCGAGCGCGAACGAACTCGAGGGCGCACTGCCCGACGATGTGCGCGAGGCGCGGCGCGCACGCTTCATGGAAGTCGCGGAAGAAGTTTCGGCGCGGCGATTGAAGCGCAAGGTCGGTAAGACGCTCAAAGTACTGATCGACGAAGTCAACGCGGACGGCGGCATCGGTCGTACGGCCTCCGACGCGCCGGAAATCGATGGGGTGGTCTACGTTGCGCCCGCATCGAAGGCGTCCAAGCGATACAAAGCCGGCGATTTCGTCTCGGTCAGAGTGACGGGCGCCGACGGCCACGATCTATGGGGCGAAGTCTGAGGCGGAGGCGCGCGAGGGTGAGGTTCCCTAGAGGTTGGCCTATGAACGAACGTGCCGCGCGTCGGCGCGCGAGCGCGCGATCCGCCGTGGCGGCCGCGCTGGCCGTACTCGCTGTTCACTGCGCATGGGGCCAACAGGCGACGCTTCCGGCCGCGGCGCTCGTGCAGCAGTCCGACGACGCTGCCGGTTGGGTGGGGCAACAACGCACCGACGCGGCGGCCGCGATTGCGCACGGCGCCTCAGATGCCGCCGGTGCCGTGGCGGGGCAGGCCGCGGACGCGGCGGCCTCGATCAAGCAATTGGCCGCCGATGCCTCGGCCGACACGGTGCCGCGCGTGGCCGGGCCAGGCGCACCAGGCGCGCCACTTGCACCGAATCCAGAATTCGCGAATTTCCCGAGCTACGCCGGCACGCTGGGCGCGCGACGTATCGTCTTGCGCCTTGGCGGGAAGACGGACGATCCCACCGGCGTCCACGGCGAATATCAGTTCGCCGATACGGGCGAAGTCGTGCTCGTCGCCGGCGATCGTGAGGGCGACGTGCTAGAGGCCGAAGACTCCGCCGACGGCAGTACGATCTCGGGCAATTGGGTCGGGCGCTTCGCGCCCGATGGCTCGCTCCTCGGCGATCGCATGAACCCCGACGACTCCGACCCGCAGCCGTTCCTTCTCCATCCGCTTGCAGGCCCCTCATCCAGATAACGACCATGACCGATTCCACCTCGCCCCGCGCCCGCCAGACCCGTATCGTTCATCCCGATCTCGATCTCGCACCCGGTTTCGAATCGTTTGCGACGCCCGTGATGCGCGCGTCCACCGTGGTGTTTCCCAATTTGGCGGCCGTGCGCGGCGCCGATTGGCGCAACGACGCGCAATGGCGTTATGGCCTGCATGCAACCCCTACGTCGGCCGCGCTGATGCAGCACCTTGCCGAGATCGAAGGCGGCCGCCACGCGCTGTTGCAGCCGTCTGGGCTTTCCGCGATATCGAATGTGTACTTCGGCATCGTGAAAGCGGGCGACGATGTCTTGATTCCCGACAACGTCTATTCGCCCAATCGCGAGCACGGCAATTGGCTTGCGCACGATTTCGGGCTGTCGGTACGCTACTACGACCCGATGATCGGCGCCGGGATCGCCGAGATGATCCGGCCGAACACGCGGCTCATCTGGATCGAAGCACCGGGCTCCGTCACGATGGAAGTGCCCGATGTTCCGGCGATCGCTAGCGCGGCCCGCGCACGCCAGGTCGTGACGGCCATCGACAACACCTATTCGGCCGGGCTGGCGTTTCGTCCGCTGGAGCACGGCGTCGATATCTCGGTGCAGGCGCTGACGAAGTACCAATCGGGCGGCAGTGACATCCTGATGGGCGCGACGATCACGAATGACGACGCGCTCCATCGCGCACTCAAGCTGGCGCGCATGCGCATGGGGATCGGCGTTTCGGTCGACGACTGCTCGCTCGTGCTACGCAGCCTGCCGAGCATGAAGGCGCGCTTCGAGGCGCACGACCGCAGCGCGCTCGCGCTGGCGCATTGGCTGAAAGCGCGCCCGGAAATCGCGGCCGTGCTGCATCCGGCGTTGCCCGACTGTCCCGGCCACGCGCAATTCATGCGCGATTTTTCAGGTGCGGGCGGGCTGTTTTCCGTCATCTTCGATGAGCGTTACAGTTCAGCGCAAATCGATGCCTTCGTCGAAGCGCTCGAACTCTTCGCCATCGGCTGGAGTTGGGGCGGTGCGAACAGTTTGGCGATGCCCTACGACATCGCATCGATGCGCTCGGCGTCGCAGTGGCCTCATCGTGGCACGCTGGTGCGCTTTTACGCGGGGCTGGAGGAAGAGGCCGATCTGCGTGCCGATATTGAACGCGCCATGGGTGTTGCCCTGCGCTAAGCGGTGCAGCTACGCCTCGTAAGACGCTAAGACCAGCAAGCCCAGTCAGGCGAACGCGGGACCACCCCCCGCTCATGCATGCCTACGAGCGGGCGCAACGCCCGCCCGTCCCAGGCTCAGAACAACCGCAGCAGGCCGTCGAGACCGACGTGATTGAACGCCACGTCGGCGGCCGCCCGAACCACAGGCTTTGCGCGAAACGCGACCGAAAGGCCCGCTTCCGCCATCATCTCGAGATCGTTGGAACCGTCGCCCACCACGATCGCCTGGGACGGAGTGATGCCGAGCTTGGCGCAGGTTTCGCGTACAGTCCGTGCCTTGACGCCCGCATTGACGATTTCTCCCACTACGTTCCCCGTGAGTTTGCCGTCGACGATTTCGAGCGTATTGGCGTACGCGAAATCGAGCCCAAGCTGCGCTTTGAGCCGCTCCGTGAAGAACGCGAAGCCGCCCGAGACGAGCAAGGTGCGCAAGCCGGCCGCTTTGACGGCGGCGAGCATGGCCTCGGCACCGGGCGAGAGCGTCAGGCGTTCGGTCGCAACTTGCTCCAGCGCACGTGCGTCGAGCCCTTTGAGCAGTGCCACGCGCGCGATGAGGCTTTCATCGAAATCCTTGATCTCGCCGCGCATCGATGCCTCGGTGATCGCCGACACTTCGTCTTTGAGCCCGCAAAAGTCGGCGATTTCGTCGATGCACTCGATCGTGATCAGCGTCGAATCCATATCCATCGCCACGAGCCCGAACTCGTTCAGTGTGCGGCCTGGCGGCACATAGGCGAAATCGAGCGCGTGGGTCGAGCAGTAGGCCTCGATGTCGGCGCGCTGCGCGCGATCGGCGTCGGCGATGCGTATCGCGTGAGAATCGATCGGATGCGCTTGCGCACCGCGCGCGAGCGACACGAGTGGCTTGATGTGAGCAGCCGTTAGCGGCTCGGGGCTTTGTACAACGAGATTCATGAACGAAACGCCAAGGAATGCCGCCAGGCTCGGCGGAGGGAAAATCCCGCTATTGTAGCGGGTGCGGGCGCGGCCTTCCCACGTAGGCGGCCTGTCAGGGCATCGACGATTCACGGCCAGCGACACCTGCCACGGTCATGTCGAGCGAGCATGCTCACATGCATGGCCCACGTGGGCGCGGCATGAAGCTTGCCGCAACGCGCTCGCCTGCCGACGCACATCGGTGCGCAAGCCGATAACGACGCGGCGCGCAAGCGGGGCAACCCCCGACAGGCGGATGCAGTCTTTCACGTGAGTTGGGATTAGACTGACAGCGCGTCGTTGACCATTCGGCCGCTCGCCGCGAGGCGCAGCGCCCGGTTAGCCAGGAGGTGAACATGAGGGTTCGTCCGACACCTGTTGCCGTTTTGGTTTCCATCGCAGCACTGGCGGCCGGCGCGCTCGCCACGCTTGCGCAGGCGGCACCGCCGATCACCGTTACGTCGAAGCCGCCGGTCGAAGGGCCGATCAAATACACGGTCAAGGTGGCGTCGAAAGCGTACGGTAATTCGCAGGACACGCGCACGATCCGCTCGGGACAAACCGATGACTACACGTGGAAGACAACGCCGCCCGGCGCATCGGAGACGGCTTCCGAGCAGTGCCCGGGCTACGCATCGTTAGCGCTCGATGCCAACGGCGCCGTGCAACGGCAAATGCGGATTCGGCTGGCGCCAACGGTCGCCGCCGACGGCACCGCCACCGTGCAGATGAGCGTGCAAGCGCGTGCGCCGCACGGCACTCGGGCGGTGAAGGTGGGGGGCAAGACGCTGCAATGCCCGAGCATCGCAGTGCTGAGCCAAGTGGTGCGCTTCACGATGCCGACCAACGGCAGCGCGAAGACGGTCAGCCTCAGCGACGGCTCCCAAGTGACGGTTTCGGCGCAGCGGTAACCGCGAATCGAGCGCGAGCGTAAGTGCAGGGCGGATGGGGCTTGCGCTCAGCGTCGTGCGGCGCGTTCGACGAGCCGCGCCGAGAGGAAGATGTGATCGGCGCTGAACAAGCGGCGATAGGTGAGCAAGACCGCGCCCACCGTTCCGAGCGCCGATGCGGCGGCGATCAAAAACATGATGACGATCTGATAGCGCACGGCTTGCAGCGGCGATTGCCCTGCCAGCACTTGGCCCGTCATCATGCCCGGCAAGCTGACCACGCCAACGACAGCCATTTGATTGAGCGTCGGGATCATGCCCGCACGCGCGGCTTGACGTGCCGGCCCGCGTGCAGCCTCCCAGCGCGTGGCGCCGAGCGCAAGCGCCATCTCCACCCGGTCTCGCCGCGCCGTCAGTTCTTCGGTCATGCGTTCGATCGCGAGCGAGACGCCCGTGAGCGTATTGCCGAGAATCATGCCGAGTATCGGAATCGCATACTGCGGCTCGTACCAAGGATGAATACGCATGACGGCGAACAGCCCAACGGCTGCGACGAGCCATGTGCTGATCCAAATCGACACGAGGCTGTCGATGCGCTGCCCAGCGTAGCCATGCGCGCCGCGCGCCGCGCCGGCGAAGCCCGCGATGATCGTCATCAGCATCATCAGGGCGAGAACGACGTACCAGCGATCGACGGAGAACACCCAGCCGAGCACGTAGCCGACCGCGAGCAATTGGACGACAGTACGAACGGCCGCCAATGCAAGCTGTCGTCCAAGCCCCAGCGACAGCGCGACCGAAATCGCGCCGTTGACGACGATGAGCACCGCCGCGATCGCGACATCGGCGAGGCTCAGGTGATGCAAGCCGGGATTCACGCGACGGCCTCCTGGCCCGCTAAGCTGCCGGCGCATATCGTCAAGCGGCGCGCACCGACGCGCTCGGCTTGCGCCGGATCGTGCGAGACCCAGATCGAGGCCCGCGCCGCGCGATCGGCTTCGAACCAGTCCGTCACGAGCGCTTCGATTGCGTGCATGGACGGCGGATCGAGCGAGGCGGTGGGCTCGTCCAGCAGCAATACTTCGGGCGCGAGCTGCAACACGCGAATGAGCGCGGTGACTTGCGCTTCGCCGCCGGACAGTTCGCTCGCGCGCTTGCGCAGGAAGTCGTCGCTTTTACCTGCCGCGCTAACGAGCCGTGCGGCGCGGTCGCGATCGAAACGCGTTTGCGCATAGGCGTGCAGCGAGTAGGGGTAGCGCAGGTTGTCCTCGACGGTGCCTTCAACGAGCGCGGGACGTTGCCGCACATAGGCGACGCAGCGCCGATAGTGCGGGATCGCATGCCGAGCGATGTCTGCGCCATGCCAGAGTAGGCGTCCCGCATCGAGCGGATCGAGCAGCGCGAGCGCGCGCAAGAACACGCTCTTGCCCGCGCCGGATGGGCCCGTCAATACCACGCGCTCGCCGGGGGCCAACGAGAAATTTATCGCGTGCAGTAGTGTCGTTGCAGCGCGTGCATCGCGCCTAACGAGTTCGTGCGCTTCGATCAGGAAAGGGGCGGTCATCTGAATCTGAAGGAGGTTCGATTGAAGGCGGGTTCGTCGGTGACCTCGATAAGACCGATAAGGTCGATCGAATTGAATCGATCCGACATGATAGGCGATCGCGGGTAGGCCATCACCCCGAGCGGCACAACGATTGCTGGCCCCACGGTCAAGAAGCGTCGCCCTTGGCGATCGCATCGGCGCTGCGCCGCTCAATGAACAATCGAGACAATACGCATGCCGCATTCCGCCCCCGCTCGCACCGCCGGCAAGATCCTTGCCTGGATCGTTGTCGTCGTGCTCGTGATTTGCGCCGCGCTCGCCATCTTCGTGGTGACCTTCAACTGGAATCGAGCGAGGCCTTGGGTGGACGATAAGGTCTCTCAAGCAATCGGCCGCCCGTTCGCGATCAACGGCGAT
>JBQCDS010000336.1:0-3852 GCA_051961035.1 Trinickia sp.
CACCCTGCCTTCGGTGTTGGGCGATCCGATGCGAAGGTCACGAGTATCGGAGCCGGTTCCGTGCGTTACCCTTCTCGGCCGCGTATCGCAGAAGTCATGAAGCAGCAGCCGTTAACGGATCATCCAACCTATCTTGGCGCGGGTGGTACGACACGCATCGCGCTGTCGCATGCGCAACGAATGACGCGGCCCACGCGTTCGCTCACCCGCGAACGGCTGGTGACGCAGACGCGGATGCAGCCATACACGCAATCGCGTGCACACACACGGAAAGGATGGCTCGCCATTCGAGTTAAGGAAGTTGCGCTCGGCGCCAACCGAAAGGCGCCGGACGCAACGACGATGCGTGCCGTCATCGCGCGTCGAATTTCTCTTTCTTCCATCGCCCCGTACATCGAGCTCCCGCCTATGGCGCATTTGCGTCCCTCGGTCTTGCGACGGCTAGCCGACGATAGAGACAGTGCGACGGCGGCTGCTGGCGACGGTCGCGTTTCATCGAGACGCCAGTCATTCGTGCGGGCACGATCTTCCGAATCGATGCCGCCGACTGCTTTCTCCGGCGAGCGATGGCTACAAAGTGGTTGGCGAAACGCCGGGCTGCTCGACCCGAAATACAGCGGCGTTGCCCAAATGCGGCACGTCGGCTATCGAGCGAACGATCTACGCTTTCAGTACCGAGCGTCAGCACTGGCACGTTCAAACGAGATTCGCCGCGAACCTGGCAGCGTGACGCAATCGGCGGTGAGCGGCGGAATGCGCCCCGAACGCCTCCTGCCTCACACCGGCACCTACCCGGCGCAGGAGTCCGCAGGCTGGCTGCAAGAACTGGTGCCGCGTATGGTGCTCGCATCGCTAGCCTCCGCCGACGCGACATACACGATCGAGCGAAGGCTGAGAAGAACGTACGAACAGCGTGAGAGCCTGGAAAACTACCGCATGGGAGGCGATGCGTGAAGCTGGATCAATTCGCGGACGAAATAAAAAGTCAGCTATCACAAACCAAAGGCTGGCTATTTCCCAATGAGCCCGGCCCGGTCCAGAAAGCGTGCATCGTCGTTGCGGAAACGGGACGCCGAATTCACGTCATGTATAACCCCACGACGTTGAAGTTTTCACGCAACGTGTCTTTCAAGGAGTGCGGCCAAACGATTCAGGCGGACCGGGTGAAGAACGACGATCTGACGATCAGTTTGTTCTTCGATACGTTCGAGGCGCAAACGGATGTACGTACCAAGACCGACGAGATTGTCGCATTGACGAATTTCAGCTCGGGTACGGATTTGAGAAGAATGCCGCCCACAGTGGAGCTTGTTTGGGATCGGCCGCTCTATGTCGGTATCGTTACGAAAGTCGCGCACACTTTTACGATGTTCCTTCCGAATGGTATCCCGGTGCGGGCAAACCTCGATGTCACGTTCACCGAGGAGCCGTCGAAGCTCGAACGCGAGCGAAACGCAGGCGGGGCGAATTGTCGGATGCTTTGGACGGTGTCTCGAGGTGACCGTCTCTCACTGATCGCGCAGCAGGCGTATGGTGATAGCACGCGGTGGCCGCTCATTGCGCAGGCGAATGGTATTCGTGATGTCCTTCGGTTTCCGGCGACGTCAGATGTCGGAAAGGTGATCGTCATTCCGGATATCCACAACGAAACGTACGAGCCCGCGCCGAGGACCACGTATGAGTGAGCCTGCGGTCAGTAGTGGCAGCTACCGCTTGCTGCGCAACGGCTCACCGTTCGACCATTACGTCGAATCCATACGGGTCACGCACGAGTTGTCGGCGCCCGCTATGTTCGAATTCGTCTTACCGGTGCAATCGATTCGGGAGCCCTGGATCGGCATGGAGCTAAAGAGCGTCAAGCCGGGCGACCAAATCAGCATCAGTCTAGGCAGACGGTTGCCCGAGCCGATCGTTACCGGAGACGTCACGATGTTGTGGCCGCAGTTGGACGCCTCGCGCGGCGCCATGTCGAAAATCATGGTGGCAGGGTTCGATTGCATGGAGCGGCTGCGGTTCGGCACGCATACGCGTACCTTCGAGAAGTACACTGACAACAGCATCATGAGATCCGTTGCCGAACAGGCCGGCATAGGATTGATCCGAATCGAGGGCGTTGCAGGCAAGCCGATTCCGTATGTTTTGCAGGACGATGAATCCGATTACGAGTTTCTCGGTCGACGCTGCGCGCAGCGCAACTATGAAATGCTGGTGGATGGCACGACACTCGTATTGCGGCCGTCCGTGGAGGGATTGGATGCGATCAAGCCGCTTCGCTATTACGAGGATTTCGATAAGGCGAATTTGAGGCTGACCGTGCCTAGACGAGGCTCGAGCGTTAGCGTACACGGGTACGACTTGCGCTCCGGCGAATCGTTCGAAGGGAAAGCGCAAACATCGAACCTGCGGCAGCGAATGGATGGCGAGCAAACTGGATATGATCTCGCGGCCAATGTGTTGCCTCGATCGCCGGTCAGTCTGCAGCGGTCGGACATTGCCAGCCATGATATGGCCCAAGAAGTTGCCGACGCGCAGCGCGCTCGCGGAATCAGTTCGTTTATCTCCGGCACGATCCACCTTTGCCCTGGCGACGACAGCTTGACCGCGGGGAAAAACGTCGATTTGGTTGGAATGGGGGGCGTGTTCGACGGGCTGTACTACATCTCCAAGAGCGTGCACACGTACGAGCGCGGCGAGTACGAAACCGAACTCGAGGTGAGGAGGAGCGGCATATGAACAAGGGGCTTCGTCAAACCTGGAACACGGGTGGAAACGAATACGGCATGGCGCTCGCGACCGTGAGCAACACCAACGATGAGGAAAAGCTGGGCCGCATTAAAGTCCAATACATGCTCAAATTGGACGCGAACGGTAACCCCATGGAATCCGATTGGCTGCAATTCGCGAGCCCCTATGCGGGGGAGGGATACGGCATGTTCTTTTTGCCGGAGCCGGGAACGCGGGCGCTTGTCGCGTACGCCATCGGCGACCCCTCGCGCGCGTACATCGTCGGGTTTCTGTGGGACGGTAAAAAGGTGCCACCTGTAGCGCACGACGATCGGACCAATGTTCGTGTTATCGAAACCAAGAACAAAAAGAAAATCACGATCGATGACTCGCAAGAAGGAAAGATCGAGATACTCGACGAAAACGGTAACGTCTTTAGGATCAACTCATCCAGCGGAAGGATAGAGATCGAGTGCAAAGGCGGCGTCTCGATCCGCTCGACCGGCGGCGAGAGTATCGAGATCGCTTGCGACGGCAATGCTTCTATTCAAGCGGAGGGCGCACTGAGTGTGAGCGCGGCCGATATTTCGCTGAAGGCGACGAGCAGCATGACGCTCAGTGCGCCCACGCTGTCGTACGAGTAAGAACCCCGCAAGGAGGACGCGATGGCTCAGCAAGTGGTGGATAGCGCAACACTAGGCTGCTCGTTCGGCACTGGGCCCTCGACGTTGACGCTCGTGCCGCAACTTCGATTCACGGCGGAGGGGCGCCAAGCGGCGAACGTGCTCGACTGCGTCCCGTTCGAAAACATACCGCCGTTCGGCGAATGCCTTTCGCTAGCTAATCCAGAGGTTGCCGCAGCAACGGCGGCAGCCGGCGGCGAGTTGACGCCTCAGCCATGCGTGCCGGAGATCGTCGGCGAATGGGTACCGGGCGAACCGCGAGTGCGAATCGACGGGCAATCGGCATTGACGCAAGGCAGCACCTGCATGTGCACGTGGCTCGGCGAGATCTCGATCGAGGTACCGGGTACAACGCGCACCGAGGTCCTATGAAAGGCTTAGGCCGCGTTCGGCAACGAACCTATTGATCTGCCGAGGATACGTGATGTTGATCGACAACGATTTT
>JBQCDS010000337.1:0-10611 GCA_051961035.1 Trinickia sp.
GGCAGATAGCGCGAGAGCAGCGCGTCGAGATTGGAGCCTGTCACGCGCAGGCCATCGACGGCAATCAGTATGTCGCCGGCCGAAAGGCCCGCCTTCTGCGCCGCGCTGCCGTCATGCACGGCCGCCAGCGCGCATTCGGCGCCGCCGCGAACGCGCACGCCAAGCGACGGCTTGCCGCTGCGCTTCGCTTCTTCCGCACCCTGCCCGCTTATACCGCTGCCGTTACCGAATTGCGGCGTGAGCGTGACGCCGAAGGGCTCGAACAGGGCTTCGAGCGGCAGATCGCGCATGCCGTGCACGGCTTCGTTAAACAGCGGGCCAAGCTCGACGCCCGTCGCATCGACGATCAACTGCTGAACTTCGTCCTCGCCGACGCCGGCCATTTTCCCGCTATAGAACTGGCGGCCGTAGCGCTGCCACAGCAAGCGCATCACGTCGTCGAGCGATTTACGATGCTCGGTGCGCGCGCGAATCGCGAGGTCGAACGCCAATGCAACGAGCGAGCCCTTCTGGTAGTAGCTCACGATGGCGTTCGGCGCATTCTCGTCTTGGCGGTAGTACTTGATCCAAGCGTCGAACGAGCTTTCGGCGACGCTTTGCTTCAGGCGGCCGCTGCCGCGCAGCACGCCGCCGAGCGTCTTGCCCAAGAGCCCGAAATAATCGGCTTGCGCGATCGCGCCGCTGCGAACGAGCATCAAGTCGTCGTAGTACGACGTGAAGCCCTCGAAGAGCCACAGCAGCGACGTATAGTTTTCGCGTGAAAGGTCATACGGCACGAACGCGGCGGGCTTGATGCGCTTGACGTTCCACGTGTGGAAGTATTCGTGGCTGCACAGTCCCAGGTAGGTTCGGTAGCCTTCGGACATCTCCGGCCGGCCGATAACGGGCAGATCGGCGCGGTTACAGATGAGCGCCGTCGATGCGCGATGCTCGAGCCCGCCGTAACCATCGCTCACGGCCTGAGTCATGAAGACATAGCGATCGACGGGCGCTTTTTTCGTGCGCGGCTCGAACAGCGCGATCTGCGTTTCGCAGATGCGTTTCAGATCGTTGGCTAAACGGTCCATGTCGAGCGAGACGGTGCGCCCCGCGATGACGATATCGTGCGGCACGCCATGCGCCTTGAACGTGGCAAGCGCGAATCGCCCGAGCGTGACCGGGTGATCGACGAGTTCATCGTAGTTCTGCGCGCGGTACTCGCCGAAACCATAGCGCTTGGTGCCGCGCGCTTCGGGCAGGGCCGTCGCCACGCGCCAATCCGCGTAGGCCGAGCCCGCCGGCTTTTGAATGTCGACGACGCAAGCGGCATCTTCGCGATCGACCGGCAACAGGAACACGCTCGTGCCGTTGAAAAAGCCGACGGTATCGTCCAAGTGCGCCGTGCGCACCGACATATCCCACGCATACACTTCGTAACGCAATGTCAGCGTGCCGCCCTTGATCGGCGCGGCTTGCCACGTCTGCTTATCGATCTTCTCGATGCGAACCTTGCGCCCGGCCTCGTTGAATGCGCTCAACGTCACGATGTTGCGCGCGAATTCGCGCACGAGATAGCTGCCCGGAATCCATGTCGGCAGCGTGAAGCGCTGACCGGCCGGATCGGGATCGGCCAGCGTCAGCGTGATTTCGAACAAGTGAGCGGCGGGATGCTTGGGAACGATGGCGTAGCGAGTGGGCTTCATCAAGTGGCGCACGGGTCGTTGGACTGGGACTATGAAACGAGGAGCAGCTTCAGGCCTTAGTGCGCGCTGGCCAGCGCTTCGTTGAGTGCGCTCGCCGATACGGCACCGGGCATGCGCCGGCCGTCCGACAGGATAATCGTCGGCGTGCCGGTGACGTTCAGGTCACGCCCCAGCGCGAGGTTCTTCTCCAGCGCGGACGTATCGCAATTGCCGGCGGCGCTCGCCGGCGGCTGGTGATCGACCATCCATGACTCCCACGTCTTCGCGCGATCGGACGAACACCAGATCGCCTTCGACTTCTCCATCGAGTCCGGCGACAACACCGGATACAAGAACGTGTAGACGGTAACGTTATCCACGGACTTCAACGTGGTTTCGAGCTGCTTGCAATAGGGGCAATTCGGATCGGAAAAGACGGCGATGCGGCGGCTGCCGTTGCCTTTGACGACCTTCACCGCGCGTTTGAGCGGCAGGCCGGCGAAGTCGACCTTGTTCAGCTCGGCCAGGCGCGCCTCGCTCAAATTGGTGTGCGTCTTCGTGTCCAGCAACTCGCCGGCGCTCACGTGATCGCCGCTGGCATCCGTGTAGATCAGCTGGCTGCCCAGGTTCACTTCATACAGACCCGCGATGGGCGCCTTTGCGATGCCCTTGATCTGGATGTCGGGAATACGGGCTTGCAGGGTCGACTTCAACTTGTCGGTCGTCTGATCGGCGTGCGCCGTGCAGCCGAGCGAGACAGCGGCGGCGAGTGCGGCAGCGGCCGCGATTCGCGTGGCGATGGGCATGATGAATTTCCTTTGGGTATGCGGACGATTATCCGAGCGCGGCTGATACGAGCCAACGCTTCATGAGCGGTTGTGCCCCGATGAATGCCATGCCAGCGTTGCGCACGGATCGCGCCAGCGTGCCGGGCACCGAGAATAGGCGCTGCAAGCCATCGGTGGCGAGCGTCAGTGCGCCGATGTCCTCGCGCCGAGCACGTTCATAGCGACGTAATAGAACGAGATCGCCGAGATCGCGGAAGGATTCCTTCTTGGCGATGACGTCGGAAAGCACGGCGACGTCGCGCAGGCCCAGATTCATGCCCTGGCCGGCGAGCGGATGGATCAAGTGGGCCGCATCGCCGACGAGCGCGACGCGCGGCGCGACGAGCCGATCGACCGACTGCCGCGCGAGTGGAAACCCGTGCGCCGGGCCGACGCATTCGAGCGCGCCGAGCCGGCCGTGCGTGATCCGTTCGACGGCCGCCTCGAGCTGCGCCGGGGCGAGCGCGAGCAATTCGCGCGCATGCTCGGCCTGCGCCGACCAGACAAGCGACACATGGGAATCGGGCAACGGCAGCAGCGCGACGATTTCGCCGTCGACGAACCATTGATAGGCGGTTTCGCCGTGCGGCTTCTCGGCCTTGAAGTTCGCCACGACGCCCGTTTGCCGATAGTCGCGCCGCGTCACGTGCGCGCCCGTTTGCGCGCGTACCCACGAATGCGCGCCGTCCGCGCCGACGATCAGATCCGCTTCGAGCACTTGGCCGTTCGCCAGTGCGAGCTGGGCGACATCCAGCTTCACGTCGAGGCCCTGGGCGCGCGTATCGAGCCAACTCACCTGCGGCTGAAAACGCAGCGCGGCATCGAGCGCATGCTCGATCAGCGACGATTCGACAATCCAAGCAAGCTGAGACACGGCGGCTTGGAATGCGGAGAAATGCAGCTCGGCGAGCGCATCGCCGAATACGCGCATGTCGTAGACGGGGGCGAGCCGATCGTGATCGAGCGCTTGCCAGATGCGCAGCCGCTCGAGCAAGGCTTGCGAGCTTGCGGAAAGCGCGTAGATGCGCGCGTCGAACAGAACGCCGGAGGCGCGCGGCGCGGCAGGCTGCGCGACGAGCGCGACGCGCAGCCCCGCCTGAGCGAGCGCTAGCGCGGCGCTTTTGCCGACGAGGCCGCCGCCGACGACGGCAACATGGAACGTCTGGTGATGGGCGGTCATGGTGGGCAATTATAGCCGCGCGCACCGGTGCGGACTCGGTCGCCGACTCGCGCTCCGGGAGCGCGGCAAGCGGACGCACCTTGGCTCCCCGTAGGGCCGGCTCCATTCGGCACGCGGTTTTCTTCATTCGACTACGGAACGCGCGCGCGCGAACGCATCGCCAACGGCGGATAGTGACGGATACATCCGACAACCCCGCTCAATCCGCCTCGATCCGCCCCCCAACGCGCCACGGCGCGGCGTCGAGGCCGCATTAGGAGGCACAATGGTCTATCTGGCGGACGCATCCTTTCCCTCGGTGCCACCCAGCCCCTCGCCGGGACCGGCGCCGAAACCGCCTTCGACATCCGGCGCTCAGCCGGCCCCGACCCACCAACCGACCACCCCTGCGGCCACCACGCCCCCCGCACCGAAGATCCCCGACGCCAAAGTCATCGCCGCGCAGCTCGCCGCCGGCCAGACACTGAAGGCTGGTGAGGCCATTCGTTCCGCCAACGGCCAGTACGAGCTCGAGATGGGCAAGGACGGCAACCTCGTGCTCTACGACGTCGCCAACGGCAATGCCTTGTGGTCGTCGAACACATCGGGCAGCGGCGCTCAGGCTGCGCGCCTGGACAATGGCGGCAACCTGCAGGTCGTCAACGGCAACAACGTCGTCTGGCAAACGAAAACAGGCCCCTACGCGAGCGCGGGGCTCGTCGTGCAAGACGACGGCAATCTCGTGCTCGGCGCCAAGACCGCCACGGTCGGCACGCCGCCGCAGACTTTGCCGGTCTGGAGTTCCAAAACGTCCGCACTGCCGGTCGACATAGCGGGCCAAAACGGTAGCGCGCAACAGCCGGCCATCCCGACACAGCCCACGCCGGCCGCGACGTTCGGCCCCGGTTTGCCCGAACTCGGCGCGCAGACCTACACCATCCATTGCCCCGCTTCGTCCAGCGGCTCAGCCTGGAGCATCTTCGAGAACAACGGCGTCAAGGGCCTGCCCGGGACGCTGGATCAGAACCTGGCCGCCACGCCCTTTCTCGATCGCAAGGCCTTCGGCACGCGCCCCGCCAATCCCGTGGATGCCGTCTACACGATCCCGAACGGCCAGCAGGTCACTGTTCTCGATGCGGCCCGGCTCAAGTATCTGGAGCAGGAACGCACGCAAATCGCCGCCGTCGAGCAGGCGGGCAATGCCAACGATAAGACTGACAAAACGGCGACGCTCGCCAATACGATCGAAGACGAGATCGATTACGCCGGCACGCAGCAAGCGCTGCCCGATCCGGACGCGCTTGCGCAGTCGATCGCCGCGCGCGCCCCGAACGACAAGGATTTTCAAACGGCCGTGCAAGCCGGCGTGGTGCTGTTCAAGGCGCGCTTGGCGGCCGAGGGCCGAACGAGCGCCCAACTCGGCGCGGTTCAGAAAGCCGCCCAGAGCGGCGACTGGGCCACGGTGCAAAAGCTGACCGCCCAACAAATCGCGGCCGCGGCAGACGGTACCACGGGCTCGACGGCGCTCGGCAAGATGCTCGCCAAGGGCGGCGTGTATTTGACGTACCCGGTGGGCGACCAAGCCAAGTACGCCCAAAGCGTGCGCGCCGGCATCGCCGATGCGCAAAAGCAGGTACTGCTCGACACGCCGGTCAGTCAGGTGCAGGCGGCCTACAAAAAAGGCGGCGGCGCGGCGGCAATGGCGCAACTGAACAAGATCACCGATCCGCAAACGGCGCTTCCAGGGCAAGTCGCGCAAATCATGTCCGATTCGCGCATTCAAGGCGTGGTGAAGGACAGCTTGACGAAGGCGAACTGGACCGACGGCGATTCGCGCCAGATGATGAGCGATCTGGGGGCCGCCTGTCAGCATGCGATCGAAGCCGACCAGGGCGAGCGCGGCACCGGGGCGAAAGCGGTGGACGCGATTGCCGATCAGGTGCTGTCGGTCTCGAACGACATGGAAGGCGCGCCGCATCTGCTCGACGATCCGTCGGTCACGACGCAGGTTTACCGTGCCATGGCCGCGCAGGGCAACGCTTCGCTCGGACTGGCTGTAGCCGCGCGGGCGACGCAACGCGGCGATACGGCCACCGCGGCGCACGCGATCGATGCCACGCGCGCCGGCATCGATCTTTTCTCGTCCGGCACCAGCGATCTGAACAAACAGGCCGCGAAAGACGCAATCCCCTTCGCCAGGCCGCTGCATGATTTTGGCGGCGACAGCTCGCCGCAGGCGCAAGCCGCGTATTTGAAACAACTGCTTGCCGACAATCCCAGCGAAGCGAAGGCCCTCGATGACGATGGGGTCAAGCTCGGCACGCAGCAAGAAAAATTCGACGGCATCAAGATGGCGATCGCCTCGTATTCGCCGGCATTGAACGGTGTAGAAGGGTTCAACGTGGATGTCGGCAACGATCGCCGGATGAATCCGACGCTGCAAACTTCGTCGAAGAGCGTGCTGGACGCACTCAACGCCTCCCCCGCGATCGGCACGACGGGCAAGGCCGTCTCGGACAGCAAATCAGGCAACGCGGCTCCGACCAATTACCTGTGGATGATGCGTGCCACACGCAACGTCGCTTACCAAACGCTGACCGCTTTCGTCGCAACCGACCCGCGCAAGCTGCCCGATGCGCTGAAACAATTCAGCGTTCACAACGCGTTCAGCGACAGTCTGAAAGCCAAGCTGTTCTCGAAGAACGCCCAGGGCGTCTACACGAGCTTCACCAATGGCGGCTTGGTCAAGCGAGCGAACTCGTTGGTCAGCGGCGCGCTATTCGATGCAAACGGGTTGACGCTGCTGAACGGTTTCCAAAACGAAGCGCACACTGCGGCCACCTGGATCGAGGACGGCAGCTACGCCTATCAGCATCTAGCCGTTGGACTCACGCAAGGCGCGTCGGCGCTGCTGCCGCAAAATCTCGCGGCGATTCGGCCCGGCTCCGGCAAGACGGTCATCCAAAATATCTTCGATGCGACCAAGAACAAGATCCTCGATATGCCGCTCGGGGATTCGACCAAACGTCTGCTCACGGGGCTTGCGGGTGCCGCGATGCGCGACACGATGGATGTCGCCTACTTCGGCATCGACTTTGCGAACATGGTCGAGTACGCGAAGGACGCCAACTCCGTCGGCGATTACGAACGCTCGGTGGGCGAAGGCATCAGCGCGGCCGGCGATGCCATGTTCCTGTTGGACGCGGCCGCCAGCGCGACGAACACATCGGAGCTCGGGGCGCTCGGCGCCGAGACGCTGTTTGGCGCGGGCGAAGGGGCCGTGGGATGGAGCGGAATCGGCGCGGTGGTCGTGGCGTTGGGGGCCGGCATCTATTCCATCGGCAGCGCGGAGTCGCATTCGCACGCCTACGACAAGAACGATCAGCAACTGCTCGAAGCGATGGGCGTCAAGACCGACGTGGCAGCCCAACTCGCGAAGCACGCTTTTTCGTTTTCCGACAATGCGCCGACGGCGGGGCCGTTCCTGACCGAGTACTTCAAATCGGCGAACGTCTCCGACAAAGGCATGGTGGCCTGGCTGAACTCACTCACGCCGCACCAAGCCGATCAAATGGCGACCGAGCTCAAGAGCATCGACGGCCTTTGGGAAAAGACGCCGATGAGTCAACTCGGACCGAAGTTCGACGATTGGCTCCTCGCCAACCACATCGCGCCGCCCATGCAACTGGTGGCCGACAAATGAGCGGTACCTGAACCTGTATGAAGACCGCCGGCCGCGATATCGTGCTCACGCATTCGCCGCCGGCGGCTTCGCGCTTCTATTCGCCGGCGGGACAGGGCACTAGACGCTGCCTTCCTTTTCGATGACCAGTATGCGTGCCTCGCCGATCGGGTGTGCGACGTGTTCGGTGCCGACCGAGGCGAAGAAAACGTCGCCCGGGTTCATCAGCACCGACCGCACTTGGCCGTTTTCGCGATAGTCCATCCGCACCTGGCCGTCCATGACGGCGAACACTTCTTCGCCGTCGTTGATGTGCCATTCGTACGGCGCGTCGGTCCAGTGCAACCGCACGGTGATGCCGTTCATCTTGGCGATGTCGAGTGCGCCCCAGGCGTGCGCCGCCTTGAATGCGCGGCCTTCGATGAATTTCATTGGTCGCCCCTTCTCGTGTGATCGAGTGTGGTGGTGTGATGTGACGGCCTTGGGCCGGGCGTTCATTGTCGGGCAAGCGGCCGGGCGCCGACATCGCCATTCAGGACAAGATCGAATCAAAACCTGCCATCTCGCTCCGATGATGGCAACATGGTCATTCGCGACGAGGGTAGCATCGGCAAATCGGCGGACGCGTCTGCGCCGCTTCCTCGCACAGCCCGCGCCCTCGCGCGGCCTCGCGCGAGGGGCCGGGGCGCACTTCGATCGGTTCTGCGTGTGTATCGAGCATGCTTGCCCGTACGCAAGCAACGACCCAGGCACCGCCGAGGGTTTTTCGTCACCTTCCGATGGAGATTCGCAATGCTGACGCAACAGACGAAGGACATCGTCAAGGCTACCGCACCGGTGCTTGCGGAGCACGGCTACGAGATCATCAAGTGCTTCTACCGGCGCTTGTTCGAGGCCCATCCCGAACTGAAAAACACGTTCAACATGGCCCACCAGGAACAGGGACAGCAACAGCAGGCACTGGCGCGCGCCGTCTACGCTTACGCCGAAAACATCGAAGACCCGAGCAGCCTCGCGGCCGTGTTGAAGAACATCGCCAACAAGCACGCGAGCCTCGGCGTGCGCCCCGAACACTATCCCATCGTGGGCGAGCACCTATTGGCCGCCATCAAGGAAACGTTGGGCGCCGCCGCAACCGACGACATCATCTCCGCATGGGCGCAGGCCTATGGAAATCTCGCCGACGTTCTCATGGGGATGGAAAGCGGCTTGTATGAACGATCAAAGAGCCTGCCGGGGGGATGGACCGGCTGGCGAACCTTCATCGTCCGTGAAAAGCGGCCCGAGAGCAGCGTCATTACGTCGTTCATTCTCGAGCCCGCCGACGGCAAGCCGGTGGCGAACTTCGAACCGGGCCAATACATTAGCGTCGCCGTCGATGTGCCCTCGCTCGGCTTGCAGCAGATTCGCCAATACAGCCTATCGGACATGCCGAATGGCAAGACGTACCGGATTTCGGTGAAGCGCGAGAGCGGCGGCGCTTATCCGCCGGGCTACGTCTCTTGCCTGCTGCACGACCATGTCAACGCAGGAGACGAGATCAAGCTTGCCGCGCCATATGGAAATTTCCACATCGACGTCGATGCGAAGACGGCGATCGTATTGATCAGCGGCGGAGTGGGATTGACGCCGATGATCAGCATGCTCAAGCGAGCGATTCAAGATCCCGAGCGGCAGGTCGTCTTCGTTCACGGGGCGCGCAACAGCGGCGTGCACGCCATGCGCGATCGTCTGCGCGAGGCCGCGAAGACCTACGACAATTTCAATGTGATCACCTTCTACGACGATCCGCTGCCGCAGGATGTGGCGGGCACCGATTATGAATACAAGGGGCTCGTCGATGTGGCCGCGATCAAAGATGCGATCTTGCTGCCCGAGGCCGACTACTACATTTGCGGGCCGATTCCGTTCATGCGGATGCAACACGATGCGTTGAAAGGATTGGGTATTCGCGAAGCGCATATTCACTATGAGGTGTTCGGGCCTGATCTGTTTGCCGAATAGGGGATGCTTGCGTATTGCAAATGAGCAAGCTTCGTGGGGCTGTGCTCGTCTTCAACGTGGGGATGGGGGCGAAGGCGAGCAACCTACGGCGAACAACGCAATCGCCGAAGTAGCCACAGCGCCGGCCATCACCATGTACAGATCGGCGACAGAAGCGCCACGGCAAAGTGTCGGCGTAGCAAAGATCAGCAAGCCGATGCTGCTCGTCATAAACAGGCTGTTGGCACGAAAGCGGCCTAGTAGGTGGATCGGACATTCGGCCAAGAATCTCGTTTCGCTTCGCATTCGCACGAGGGAGAAGCCGGCGCCGAGAAGGAAATGTGCCGCTAGCAGGACCGGGAGAGCGGAAAGAAATGGAACTGCGGCGAGGACGCCTGCCATTGCGCCGACCACAGCGAAGTCTCGGCGAATGGAGCCGGGGGAATGCGCCGCAAACCCAGCAAGCCATAACCCAACGAGGAGCGCGCCGGCCGACCACGCGGCCTCAATCAACGAATAGCTGACGCTAGTGCCTCCGAGATAAACAGAGATGAGCGCCGGCAGTAGGGTGTTCGTGATTTGCCCGATCGAGAACACCAGAGCAGCGCAGCTTGCGATAGCGAACAATCGGCGGTGCCTGAGGTAGAGCATCGGCCCTGCGGAGAATATCCCGCGTTTCGATATGGGTACCGACGCGCTGCGCGCAACGTCCAGCGAAGGGAGTAGACGCCAACTGAGCCCGGCCGAGAGCCCCCCACAAAGCGAAACGACGAGGAAGACGTGGCTCGAATCGCCTTGGGAGATGATCAGACCGCCGATTGCCGTGCCAAGAATCAGCGCCATTTGCATCGTGGAATTTAGCGTGGCGAGACGCCGCGCTCGCTCCTGCTGGGGAAGGTACGTCTTGAGGTAGTAATCCATCGCACCGCCCACGACGATACTGCATACGGTAGCTAAGACAACCGCTACGGCGATACCCTGAAACGTTGCGCGCGTGGTGAGCATCGCTTCGCCAAAAAGCGGGACCGTTCCGGCCAAAGCGATGCCGAGATGACCGCCAAGAAGCATTGTTTTCTTCTTGGTGAATGAATCCACCATTGCTCCAAGGATCGGCGAAAGGACGAGGCTGGCCACAGTCGAAACCAATAAAAGCCTTCCCGCAGCGCCGCACCATCATCGGCATGCAACGCCTAACACTGCCGCTCGACCAAGCCATGCGTCAGCGCCGCAATCAGCACGCAATCGGGCTTCTTCCACTTCGTGTCCGGTATCGGCAGCGTGCCGCCTCGAACCCGGTCA
>JBQCDS010000338.1:0-15822 GCA_051961035.1 Trinickia sp.
AACGACATCCACCGCGTGCGAATAAATCGGAAATTGACCGCACAGATCCCTCACACGGCCGCGCACCGCACGCTCCGCTTGCTCGTCGCCGGCCGGCTCGCGCTCGAGCGACGACAACACTTCGAGAATCATTTCGCCGATCTGCTCGAATTGAGCCGTGCCGAACCCGCGCGTCGTACCGGCCGGCGTGCCGAGGCGAATGCCCGAGGTCACCGTCGGATTCTGCGTGTCGAACGGGATGCCGTTCTTGTTGCACGTGATACCGGCGCGCTCGAGCGCTTTCTCGGCTTGCGTGCCGGTGAGCCCCTTCGGGCGCAAATCGACCAACTGCAAATGATTGTCGGTTCCGCCAGTCACGAGGCTCAGGCCGCCAGCCTTCAGCACGTCGCCGAGCGCCTGCGCGTTGCGCAAAACTTGATCGATGTAGGCCGTGAACTCGGGGCGCAGCGCTTCGCCGAATGCCACGGCCTTGCCGGCGATGACATGCATGAGCGGGCCGCCCTGCAATCCCGGGAACACCGCCGAATTGATCTTTTTGGCGATGTCGCCGTTGTTCGTGAGAATGAAACCACCGCGCGGGCCGCGCAGCGTCTTGTGCGTGGTCGACGTCACGACATCGGCAAATCGAATGGGGTTTTCATGCCGTCCCGCCGCGACGATGCCGGCGATATGCGCCATGTCCACCATCAACAGCGCACCGACGCTGTCCGCGATATCGCGGAACGCCGCGAAATCGAGCGCGCGGGGATAGGCCGAGTAGCCCGCGATGATGAGTTTCGGGCGATGCGCTTGCGCGAGGGAGCGCAGCCGATCGTAATCGATTCGATAGGTTTCGGGGTTCACGCCGTATTGAACGGCGTTGAACCATTTTCCGGACAACGCGGGACGCGCGCCGTGCGTCAGGTGCCCACCGGCATCGAGCGACATGCCCATGACCGTATCGCCGGGTTTGACGAGCGCCAGCATCACCGCCCCGTTCGCCTGCGCGCCAGAATGCGGTTGTACGTTTGCGAATTCAGCTTCGAACAGCGCCTTCACGCGATCGATAGCGAGCGCCTCGACGCGGTCGGCGTGCTCGCAGCCGCCGTAATAGCGCTTGCCCGGATAGCCCTCGGCATACTTGTTCGTCAGCACCGTCCCCTGCGCTTCCATCACGGCGGCGGAGACGATGTTTTCGGACGCGATCAGCTCGATCTGCGTTTGCTGACGGCGCAACTCGAGCGCGATCTCCGACGCGATTACTGGGTCACGGCTATGCAGCGTTTCAGAAAAATAGCGCGCGCGTTCGTTCACTGCTCACTCCCGGAAGTATTCGTCAGATGCAGCCCATACGAGGCTGCGAACATCGTTGATCCGGCGGGCGCTCTCTCGCCCGCCGTCATGCTTGTCGTGGCCGGCCCGTTAATCTGCGCGTGGCATCGATTCACGGGTGCCAGCGTTCGATTTACTGCTGCAACCAAGCCTTCAATTTCTCCGGATGCGCATCGACGAATTTCTTCGCTGCGCTTGCGTAGTCGTTGTTGCTGTAGCCGGCGAACTCGATCGCTTCCACGTCGGCGAGCGTCAGCTTGAAGTGCTTGAAGAAGACGTCGGCGCGCGGAAACTTGCTGGCGAACTGTTTCGACGCGAAGGCATGGATCTGCTCTTCGCCGCCGAGGGTGCCCTTCGGGTCTTTCAGGTAGCGCATCTTCCACTTTTGGAAGAGCCAATGCGGGCTCCATACCGTCGCCACGACCCATTGATTCGATTGATACGCGCGCGACACACCTGCGAGCATGCCGGCTTCGCTCGACGCTTGCAGGTTGTATCCGTCGAGGTTGTAGGCTTTGATCGTCTTTTCCGACGCTTGCATCAAACCGCCGCCGGGTTCAATGCCCTGAATGGTTCCGTTCAGCTTGCTCTTGACCTCGGGCTTGTTTAGATCTGAAATCGACGACAGCTCGGATTCGGGAACGTAGGCGGGCACGGCCCAACCGTTCTTGCCGCCGGTGTAGATGATGCCGACATCATCCATGTCGTTCTTGTAGCGGGCGTAGTACGTTGCGTGCGTGACGGGCAGCCAGCCACCGACCATGATGTCCAAGTCGCCGCGCGCGACACCTTGATACTGGATGCCGATATCGGCCTGCACGAATTTGACCGGCTGCTTGAGATCGTTTTCCAGCACGTACTTGGCGACGTTGGCCACGGCTAGAACGTCCGCCCAATTCGTGACCGCGATCTTCAAAGGTTCCGCGGCCATCGCGGGAGCACCACCGATTCCCATGGCAACAACCGTCGATATTGCCAGCTTCGCGAGAAGCGACTTCAACGAACCGCATTTCATTTAGGACTCCTTAGTTATCAAAGAGATAATCAACTCATCGACGGATGTCGCTATTCGCGCATTGGTCCCCGCCCCTGCTCCTGCTCCTGCCTTGAAGCGATCCGTGAGATCGCCCCACCCGCCGCCTATCGCGGCGGCGGGCCCTACAAACCGCAGCCGCCCTTCAGGTGCCTGCCGTGCCGCTCGCTTCGTGCTTCACTACGCGCGTCAGCCTTTTCGACTTCTTTTTCGATTTCATGCCGAAGCTTTCCGTCAACCGGTCCAGCACGATCGCCAGCAGAACGACGCCCAAACCGCCTTCGAAGCCGATGCCGATGTCGAGACGCTGAATGCCGCTCAGCACATACTCGCCAAGCCCACCGGCCCCGATCATCGACGCGATCACCACCATCGAAAGCGCCATCATGATTGTCTGATTGACACCGGCCATGATCGACGGCAGAGCGTTCGGCAGTTGGATTTTCCAAAGCAGCTGCGCGTCGGTGCTACCGAACGAGCGGCCTGCTTCCAGCAGTTCTTCCCGCACCTGTCGAATGCCGAGCGTCGTGAGACGCACCACCGGCGGCATCGCGAATACCACCGTGGCGATGACGGCCGGCACTCGGCCTAGGCCAAACAAGATCACGGCGGGGATCAGATAGACGAACGCCGGCATCGTCTGCATGAAATCGAGCAGCGAACGCAGGATCACTTCCACGCGCCTGTTGCGCGCGCCCCAAATGCCGAGCGGCACACCGATAACGAGGCTAAAGAACGTCGCGGCAATGACAAGGGCCAGCGTCGAAACGGTCTGCGTCCACAGCCCCATGTAATGAATGGCCTGCAGCGCGAGGCCGACGAATACCGCGAAAACGATGCCGCGGCGCCACAATGCGAGGCCGACGAATATGGCGAGCATTGCGAGGAACGGAACCACCCCGAGCGCTTGTTCGAGCAGCTTGACCACCGCTCCGAGCCCAGCGGAAAAAGCATCGAAGCCACCCCGGAAATGATGAAAGAGGAAATTGACGGCGTCTTCCGCAAACGAGCCGATCACTGACGCGTTATTCATGCTGCTCTCCGTTCCATCACTTGTTTCAGTATCGCTCGGCACGACACCACGCCTGCGAGTTTCCCGTGGCCGTCGACGACGGGCACGTCATGCTGCTGGCCCAACGCGATCGCCGCGAGATCGTGCAGATCGGCGTCCATCGGAACCGCTTTGAGATCCGAGATCAGCGCGTCCCGGATCGGGCGCGCGCCGGCTTTATGCAGCGACGCCGGCGTGACGCCGCCTTGGTAGCGTCCCGCTTCGTCGCAGACATAACCGCACTCGGCGCCACTATCGATCAGTTGATTGAGGTAACGCTCCGCAGGTGTAGCTACGTCGCACGCGATCAGCCCTCGGTCAACGCCGGTCAGCAAACTGGAAGCCTTCAAGAACCGCGAGACGTCGACATGGCGGAAAAAGTCACGCACGTAATCGTCGGCCGGAGATTGAATCAATTCGGCCGGCGTGCCGACTTGGATGAGGCAGCCATCTTTCATGATGCCGATGCGGCCGCCGATCTTGATCGCTTCCTCGATGTCGTGCGAAATGAAGACGATCGTGCGCTGCTCTTCCTTCTGCAGCCGCAGCAGCTCGCTTTGCATCTCGTGCCGTATCAGCGGGTCGAGTGCAGAGAACGCTTCGTCCATCAGCAGCACCGAAGGGTTGACCGCCAGCGCACGGGCTAGACCCACGCGCTGCTGCATGCCGCCCGACAGCTCGCCGGGCAGCAGTTTTTCGTATGAGCCCAAGCCGACGCGCGTCAACGCGGCGCGTGCAATGTCATAGCGCTCGGCCTTTTTCATACCGGCGACTTCGAGTCCATATGAAATGTTGTCGAGCACTGTCCGATTGGGAAGCAGCGCGAACGACTGGAACACCATGGCCATCTTCTGACGGCGCACATCGCGCAACTCCACCGTGGACATCGGCGCAATGTCCCGGCCTTCGAGAATGACTTGGCCCGACGTCGGTTCGATCAGCCGGTTTAAGAGGCGCACCAGCGTCGACTTACCCGAACCCGACAGACCCATGATGACGAAAATCTCACCGGATTTGACGCTCAGGCTAACGTCGTTGACGGCAACCATATTGCCCGTGCGCTTGAAGATTTCGTCGCGTCCGCGGCCTTGCTTCACCATCTCGGCTGCACGCTCCGGTTTCGGACCGAAGATTTTGGAAAGACGGCGGACAGTGAGAATGTCCGTCCCGGGCGCGGCAATCGAATTGGCTATCGGCGAGACGGCTTTTGCATTGAGCGCGCCGGACGGGGCGACGTTCGGCGGTGCGAATGTCAGATTCGGGGGCATGCTTTCATCCCAACTGGCAAGTTCAAGAAATCGAAGGCTGCGATTAGGGAGCCTTCGGTCGAAGCGACCATCCTTGGTCTCGTCGTTTTTATAATACACCGGGCGGCACGGATCGGTGCATCGCATGCGCGCTGTCGAGCGCGAGCGCATGACACGGTTGATCGCGCTAGCGCGTCGTTACCGGTTCAATTGCATCGAGACGCGCTTGCTTCCGCTGGTGGCCAATCGCTAATCGGTGTCTATTGCATGGATTCAAGCGTATCAAGCCAATTGAACGCATCCCGATACATTTTCTTCGCCTTTTGCCCTACCTCCGGTTATGGGCCTCATGTATGAAGCGTTCATTGAAAATCGCGCGAGAATCCGCAGGCTCGGGGCAAGCCTTTCGCGGCGCGGCTTTCAGGCAGCGAGGAGCGCTGGCGGCAGCTTCGCACCGCACGGCCCCCTTTTTTCGAAAGCGAGCCGACCTAGGGAATTCACTGAGCCGTGTGGCACCATGCTAAGCTCGCGCGGCCAAGTTCATTCCCCATGCAAGCCTCCGACCCTTTCGCCGGTTATCTGAACGACATCACGTTCCCGGACCGCTTCCATCGCGAGCTGTCTCCCGCGTGGCTCACCTACGCGAGCGTCATAGGCGGCGCCCGCCCGAAGGATTTTGGCCGGCCGCTGCGCTATCTCGATCTCGGTTGCGGCTTCGCACACTCGACGGTAATCAACGCCGCCGCGTACCCGCACGGCGAATTCCACGCGTGCGATTTCAATCCAGTCCATATCGAAGCCGCCCGTCGACGCGCGGCCCGTCTAGGCATCACGAACGTCGTATTCCATGAAGCGAGCTTCGAGGCGCTATTGGAAGGGGATCTTGCGCCCTTCGACTTCATCGTCATGCACGGCGTCTATAGCTGGGTCGATGCAAGCGTGCGGCGCGTGGTACGCCAGTTGATCTCGCGTTTGCTCGCCGACGAAGGGCTTGTCTACGTCAGCTACAACTGCCAGCCGGGGTGGGCGGCCGAGGCGCCGCTGCGCAAGTTGATGTTCGAATTGGCGCAGACGGCCGAGGGCGGCACCGCATCGCGCACGAGCAGCGCGATTGCAGGCATGCAAGCGCTCGGCAATCCGAGCCTTCGCTATTTTCGCGACAACCCGAGCGTCGCCGATGCGCTGGCGGCACTCGTCCAGCGCCCGCTCGATTACCTCGCGCACGAGTACCTGAACCAAACGTGGGAGATCCATTATTCGGTGGACGTCATCGACGAGATGGCCGAGGCGGGACTGACGTATGCGGGCAGCGCGACGCTCGCGGATAACCACCCGACGCTGTTGATGGACCGCCAGGCGGCCGAGGCAATCGCTGCGTTGCCGACGTGGCGCTTGCGACATCTCGGTGAGGATTTCGCCGTGAATCGTCGATTCCGCCGCGACGTGTTCGTGCGCGGTGCGCGCGCGGGCCAAACGCCGGCTCAGGCGCTGCACCATTTGGAGCAGGTCGCGATCGGCTGCACATCCGACATCGAGCGCATCGACACACGCGTGACGATACCGCGCGGCGCGCTCAGTTTTCAGCGCGAATTCATCGACGATCTACGTGCGTTGATGCAGCACGGAGCGATGCAAATCGGCGAGATCGTCGCGCGGCTCGCCGGTGACAGCCGCAACCGGCGCGAGATTTTGCAGAACCTTCTGTTCCTGGTCGCAAGCGGCAGCCTGACGCCGTTCGCGCAGGCGGGCGGCGATTCGGATACCGGGCCTCGCCGTGCCGCGAGCCCAGCGGCGAAGGCCGCGCTGGCCGGCGCTGTCGACGACACGGCATCCGTGTTCGTGCCTTGCGAAGGGCTCGGAAACGGCGTCGCGGTGAACGCGCGGGAAGCGGCTGACGCGCTGCGCTGGATCGCCGGCGAGGCAATGCAGCGGCCGGCACGGCTCGCGCGCCTCGGCGTGCTTCGAGGCTCGTGAGCGAGAGCTCGCGCAAGGGCGGCCAATCAATCAAATCGCATTGCCGGCATGGTGAAATGAAACACGGCGCCGCGTGGGACATTCGCGCTCGCCCACAGCTTGCCCCCGTGCGCTTCCGCGATCGACCGGCAAATCGCCAATCCCATGCCCATTCCGCCAGCCTTCGATGTATAGAACGGCTCGAAAGGCCGCTCCATATCGTCTAACGCCAAGCCCGGCCCCGAATCACCTACGGTCACGATAACCGCATCCTCATCGAGCCTGGCGGTGCTGATGGTCAAGTCTCGCGCGCCATGTTCTACCGCGCTCATCGCTTCGATCGCATTGAGCATCAGATTCAGCATCACCTGTTGCAGCGCGACGCGCTCGCCACGCACATCGGGCACGTCTTGCGTGAAGCACGTTATCACGCAGACGCCGCTCTTAGCGATCTCGCTACGCACGAGCGCGATGGCTTCGTCGATCGCCTCGTTCACGTGCAGGCGCTCGATCGCCGGCGGGTTCTTTTTGACGAGTCCGTGAATGCCATTGATGACATCGCTGGCGCGCTTCATGTCCTTGTCGATCCGCTCGAACGCCTGCCGAACTTCATGCATATTCGGCGGCTGTGCGCGCATCCAAAGCAGACCCGCCTGCGCGTTCGTCGTGCTCGCCGCGATCGGCTGCTTGATTTCATGGCTGATGGATGCCATGAGCTGCCCCATCGTGGTGACACGGTTCGCATGCGCAAGCGCCGCGTGCACCTCGCGGTAGCGCCGCTCGCTTTCGATCAATTCAGCTTCGGCGCGCTTGCTCTCCGTGATGTCGCGCGAGATACCGAGCAAGAACTCGGGCTCACCGTGCACATCGAGGATCGGAATTTTCATCGTGTGCACGAGCCGTGGCCCATACCGCGTGAAAACGGGCTCCTCCGGAATATTGACCAACTTCCTCGACTCGAGCACATCCCGATCGTCCGCGCAGAAGCGCTCCGCCTCACGCGCGGGAAACAGATCATGCACGGACTTGCCGATGAGTTCCTCGCGACGGTAGCCGAGCAGTTCCTCCCCCGCCCGGTTAAAACGCACGAAGCGCAGCGTCGCCGCGTCCTTCACAAAGATCACGTCGGGGATGTTTTCGACGATGCTGTTCAAGAAGTGTTCGCTCGCACGCGCCAGCTCTTCGGCGCGCTGTCGCGTCGCGATCTCGGCCATGCGGCCCGATAGCGCCGTACTGAGTTCCCAGGTGCGCTGCGCGACGCGCTCCTCGAGTTCGGCATTGAGCCGCTTGAGCGCATCCTCCGCCTGCTTGCGTTGGCGCCGGTCTTCGAGAAATTGCTCGACCGCACGCGCCATGTCCGCGATTTCGTCGCGGCCGTGCACGGGCACGCGGGCGCGGCCATCGCCAACGCCACCGCCACCACCCCCACCATCGTTAGCGCTATCGCTGTGACTATCGCTATCGCCGTATCGCAGGCTGCGGCTCACGCGGCGCAGCCGCCCCAAGACGTGGCGAGCAAAAAACAGATCAGCGATGAGCCAGCCGAGCAGCAGGCTCACCGCCACCTCGCCGATCACCCAGCGTCGCGTGCGATCGGATCGATCGGCTAGAGCTTGAACGGCGTTGCGATATTCGCTCGTGAAACGATAGGATTGCTCGCGTGCCGCCACGGCGAGCGCGTTGGCTTGGCGGTGCAGTTGTTCGTCCAAGCTCGCCAGCGATCCGTCGGGCCGCAGTTCGGGACCCATGGCCAGCGCCGTTTGCCGCAACTGCGCCTCGACATTGATCGTGTTGCGAAAACGCTGGCTCGATCGGTGTAGCGCGAGCGTGCCGGCGCCCACGTCTTCGCGCATCGGCGAGGCAGCGGCTAGCGCGTCCACCAGGCGATCGAACGACCTCAGATGTTCGATGATCTGCCGTTGCGTCTCGCGCACCGCTTCGGCGGTGTCCTCGCGCGATAGTTGCAGCGCCATGCGCTCGATCGTCAGCGTCTGCTGCGCGAGTTCCTGCGCGTCCTGCAAGCGCGCCAGACGATCGTCGGCCAACTGGCGCAGCGCGTGCGCCGAACCGGTCAACGAGTAGATCGTCGTCGCGCCGAGCGCGATCATCAGCGCGGCCAGGCACGATGCGACGAGCGCCAATTGCGCGGTGAGGGACTGCGGAAGCGAGAGTTTCACGGACGTTGCCAGATGTGCCGATAAATGTCGCGGTAGCCGTTGTCGGGGTCATAAAGCAGACGATTGCCGCCGTCGGTGTCGACGTTGCCCGCCGTCACGAGATGCACCGGAAACACGTAGCCCGTTACGGGCTCTCCCGCGAACAACCGGTTCATTTCGTCGATCAGTTGCCAACCGTGCAGACGCAACGGCTCAGCTACCGTGGCCGTCTGGAACGTGCCCGTTCGAATGCGCAGGAAAGCGGATTCGCTGCCGTCTCCGGCGGACAACATCGACATCGCGCCGTTTGCAATTCCCGCTTGGGTCAGCACCGGAATCGCGTAATCGAAGTAAAGGTCGTTGATGGCGAGCGCGTACGTCCAACGGTTGCCGTATCGCGCAAGCAACGCGCGCGTGATCTTCGGCATCAGTTCCTCGTTTCGCGAAAGGGCGACGTCGCGCACCTCGAGCAACACGCAGCCGCCGCAAGCGCGGATGACGGCAGCCATTTCATCAGACTTATCTTGCGCCAGGCGAAAACTAGAATCCGTGAAAATGACGACGTGCGCATGACCGTCGGATTGGTCGACGGCGGCCAGCGCCGTGACACGGGCGACTTCACGCGGATCCGTCGACACATTCATTGCCACCGGTGTACCGGGCACCGGCCCGGCTTTCGCGGCGACATGCCAACCGACGATCGGAATGCCGCGCCTGGCGAACGGCCGAAGCCCGGGCAACAGCGCGTGCGCGTCGCCGCCTACGACGATCAAACCGTCGGGGTGGCCCCCCATCGCGTTCGAGAGCACCTTCAACCGCAACGACGGCGCCCCGCCGGCGTCGAATATCTTTACGCTCCATCCAATGACTTTGGCTGCCTCGAGCACGCCGTCGACCACGCCGAGAATGCCGCCGTTGCGCAAATCCTCGGCCACCACCGCGACTTGTTTTTCGAGCTGCGCGCGCGGCCCGGTGCGCGGACCGCCCCACGGCGCGGCGAGTTGTTCGGCGGCGTCGACGACGCGCCTCGCCTCGGCCAATTCCCCGCGCGAAGCACCGATCTGCGCTTGCAGCGCGGACGCTTCGACTGCCCCGTGCGCCATGACATCCGAGGCCGTCCACGCCAACGCGCACATGCATGCCGGAAGCCAGCCCCTCATACTGCATCTCCATCGCCTCGCCGGAGTCGATTCGATCTCATCGAAGGCGAATCCAAATGAGCGGTCACAGGATGCGCTGCTAGCGCAATACTACAGCCGCGTGCATATACTGGGACACAGTTACCACAGTTTTGTTGCGCGTAAAATACCCTTTTAATAGCGATGCGCGCGCGTGCAAACGTCAGAGGAAACATGTGGAGAAGCAAGGCATGAACCCGGCTTCCGATCAATCGTCGGCCGGCGGCGCGGCGCAAGACAAGCGGCGCGTAGTGTACGTATTGGACGACGACGAAGGGATCCGATTGGCGCTCAGCAGCCTGCTTCGCTCGGTCGGGCTGCACGTCGAAACATTCGAATCGTCACAGGCCTTCTTGGCATTCCCGAAACCGCCAACGCCGAGTTGCCTCGTGCTTGATGTGCGATTGCGTGGCGAGAGCGGGCTCGCGTTTCAGGAAGAATTGGGGAAGTCGAGCCTGCGCATGCCGATTATCTTCATGACGGGGCATGGCGACATCGCGATGACCGTGAAAGCCATGAAAGCCGGCGCCATCGATTTCCTAGCGAAGCCGTTTCGCGATCAGGACATGCTCGACGCCGTTTCGAGCGCCTTGGCGCGCGATGCCGATCGTCTCGCCGCCGAACAATCGATGGCCTCGCTGTGCGCTTCCTATGAATCGCTGACTCCGCGTGAACGGGAAGTCATGGGGTATGTCGTGACGGGCATGCTGAACAAACAGATCGCGTCGGCACTCAATCTCAGCGAGATCACGGTGAAGATTCACCGGGGGCAAGTCATGAGAAAAATGGGCGCTCGATCGGTGGCGGATCTCGTTCGCCAATCGGAGGCGCTGCGCGCCAATCCGCAGCCGCCCAAATCGACCCTTACGGCAGCCCCGCCGCAACGTTGAGCCAGTGTTCGATCGTATGCGCATCGAATGGCTTTTCGACGACAGCCAACACGCCGTTCCTGCCGATCTTCGCTCTGAGTTCGGGTGTGGGGAATGCGGTGATGAAAATCGCGGGCGTCGTGTACCCGAGCTGCAAAAGGCGATCGTGCATGGCACTGCCGGACATACCGGACATGCGCGCGTCGGAGATGACGCACGTCGCGTCGCCGATACGTGAGGACGCCAGAAACTCCTCGGCCGACGCGAACAGCATCGCCTCCCAGCCCAACGAACGGACCAGACTTGCGACAGCGAGACGGACGGCCTCGTCATCGTCGACGATGGAAACGGTTCGGCCGGCACCCATACGGCACTCCTCGCCGCGAGGGACACCGCAGCGTCTTTTAGGACGACATGAGGCACGCATTCATAAACTCAGTCTAGGTCCGAAGGGACCGAACGCACACTATACGGAAGGATGATCGGCTAACCCCGTCGTTCTAGACCGGTTAGCCGATCGTACATTTGCGCGTCGCGCAACGCTTTTATATCGTTTGCGGGTCGCCCTCCAGCGCGCGGCTCATGGTGCCCAAACATCAAAACTAAAAACCGGCATCCAATCGTCTGCTCCGATGTGCGACGTCGTTGCACTTTTTTATCCATAGGCGCCCCATGTCAACCAATGCTCAGCAAGGCTACGCCCGCCGTTATAGAAACCGGCGGCGCTCCCCCATCATCGGCCTGCGCGGCCGTGGCCGTCCCAGATTGTTGCCGGGGCGGGCAACGGCGGCCGCGAACGTCCCGCTCATATGCGTGCAGTCCAATGGGCGCGCCGCGGATCGCATCTCCCTGCCAAGGCGATGAAAGCGGGCATCGCGCTGCTTCTCATGCAGTGTGCAAACCTAGCGAGCCGGATTGCGTAGATCCAACGGGATGCCGTCCCGTTTATCGAGTAAGTCACGCGCGCGCTCAAGGCCCGCTTGCAACGCCTCGCGGCGCGTCGCCCAATACGGGCCGGTACTTTCGGGCGGATCGAGTTCGACGGCTTGTCCGCCGCGCTCTACGTCGATGCACGGCGTCCATTGCTCTCGCTCTCCCCGCTTCGCGTCGACCGTGACGGTATAGCCTCGGTACTCGAAGCGCTGCGTCTCGTCGTCCGACGGTCTTAGTTCGTTCATGATGGGCTCCTAAGGCCGCGATGCGATTACCAATACCGTCGGTGCCGGGGCGAATAACGAGGGGCGGGAGGGTGCCTCGACGTGCCGTGAATGCGGTGCGTATTAAGGAATGGTGAAGCAAAGGCTATGCCCATTTGAGCGACGCGAGCGAGCGCGTGGCCGGATAAAGCTCATACCGGCCCATCGCCTCGTTGAAGCTGACTCTTTCTCCTAGGCCGACCGCTCCTGCGCATGCGCCGCTTCCAAGCAATCCTGAAACAGCAACGCCGCGCGTGACGTACGCGGCGAGCGCCGCGTGAGCCCCACGTAACTGCATTCGTAGTGAAAGCGCCGAGGCGCAACCGCCCGCATCAACCCGTTACGCTGAAAGCTCTCGGCGTAGTGATCGGGCAGAAAGCCCAAAAACCGCCCTGACAAGACCAGCGTCGCGATCGCTTCTTGATCGAACGCCGTCGCCTGGCGCGCGAGCTTCGTACGATGCGTCATTTCCATGTTCGGCGAATGGAAGCCGAGCCCCGCAAACGCGTGCTTGCGAATCGCCGCCCAAGTCAATCGCGTGTGCGGTGCGTCAAAGAGCGGGTGCTCCGCGCCGCAGTACAGCAGCATCTGTTCGTCGAACAGATGCGTATAGGCGAGCGTCTTGGAAGTGCGGTGCGCCGGGATGATGCCGACGTGATAGCTGCCATCGATCACCCCGCGTTCCACCTCGTTGATCGATGCGACATGGAAGTTCAATGCAACGTCCGGCGCATCGTCCACGAATTGACGGATCGCGTCGCCGATGCGCGCCTGCGGATTCGTTGCCGTCTTGTCGAATACCGCGATGTGCAGCTCGCCGCCCATTCTGTCGTGGATGCCGTCGATCCGGCTGCGAAACGCCTCGATCGACGAAAGTACGACGAGCGTCTCCTCGTACACCGTCCGACCCTCCGGGGTCAGGGTGAACCCTGCCCGGCCGCGCCGGCACAGCACCAGCCCCAGCCGCATTTCCAAATCCTTCACATGCCGGCTGATCGTCGAAATGCCGATGTTCAGATCGAGTTCGGCGGCCGCCATGCCGCCGCATTGCACCACCGCCTTGAATACCCGCAGCAGCCGCAAATCCATGTCGCTGAGTTGCCCGAGGAGCGCGCGGCTCTTCGCTTGTTTTACTTGCATGAATCGGAAAGTAAAGATTGATATTGCGATATCGTAGAGACTAATCCGCTGGCTAACAATACGCAACATACCCAACCAGGAGGGGCGCGATGCGCCGACCGACATGACCGATATGACCGACATCAACTCCGTGCAAAAGCAAGGATCGGACGGCGCGCGTACCGACGCCGCGTGGCTTGAAGCGCATTGGATGCCGTTCACCGCGAACCGCCAATTCAAGGCGGATCCGCGCATCATCGTCGGCGCTCGTGGCGCTTACTACACCGACGCCGACGGCCGGAAAATTTTCGATGGCCTGTCGGGCCTGTGGTGTTGCGGGCTCGGTCACGGTCGCGCCGAAATCACGGAGGCGATCAGCCGCCAGGCCGCGCAACTGGATTACGCGCCGGCATTCCAGTTCGGGCACCCACGATCGTTCGAGCTCGCCAACAAGATCAAAACGTTGACGCCGGCCGGCCTCGATCACGTGTTCTTCACGGGGTCCGGCTCGGAATCGGCCGATACCTCGCTCAAGATGGCGCGCGCCTACTGGCGAGCGAAAGGCAAAGGCACGAAGACGCGCTTGATTGGCCGCGAGAAGGGCTATCACGGCGTCAACTTCGGCGGCATTTCGGTAGGGGGCATCGGCCCGAACCGCAAGCTGTTCGGGCAAGGCGTCGACGCCGACTTCCTGCCCCACACGCAACTCGCACAAAACAAGTTCTCGCGCGGTTTGCCTGAGCACGGCGCCGAATTGGCCGACCGTCTGCTCGATCTCATCGCACTGCACGATGCCTCGAACATCGCCGCCGTTATCGTCGAGCCGTTCTCCGGATCGGCCGGCGTAGTCGTGCCGCCGAAGGGCTATCTCCAGCGGTTGCGTGAAATTTGCACCGCGCACGACATCCTGCTGATTTTCGATGAGGTCATCACGGGCTTCGGCCGCACAGGCGCCATAACCGGAGCCGAATACTTCGGCGTCACGCCCGACATCATGAACTTCGCCAAGCAAGTGACGAACGGCACGCAACCGTTAGGTGCGGTGGTTGTGAAGCAGGAAATCTACGACGCGTTCATGGCCGCCGGCGGGCCGGACTACCTGGTCGAATTCCCGCATGGCTATACCTACTCGGCGCACCCGATCGCATGCGCGGCTGGCGTGGCGGCCCTCGATCTGCTCGAAAAGGAAGCCGGCGTGAGCCGCGTGCGCGACCTGGCGCCTCATTTCGAAGCGGCGGTACATGGGCTCAAGGGGAAAAGGCATATCGCCGACATCCGCAATTGCGGGCTCGCGGCGGGCATTACGATCGAGCATAAGCCGGGCGAACCCGCTCTCCGCCCGTTCGAGATCGCGATGCGTTGCTGGAAGAAAGGTTTTTACGTGCGCTACGGCGGCGACACGATTCAACTCGCGCCGCCGTTCATCGTCGAGCGACATGAAATCGACAATCTCGTCAATGCGCTGTCCGACGCGCTGAACGAAGTCGATTGACGACGACGCGCGTTGGCGCGTCAGTTGGGATGCGAGCCGGTCGCCCGATGCGGGGCGCACCGGCTCATGTCGTTCAAAGGACGGTGCTCGCCTCGGGCCAATGCGACGCCGGCAGGACAATGGGGCTCGAACGCCTTACCGCGTTGGTCGCGAACCTGTCCCACCCCAAGTCGGCGAAGCACGGGCCATGCGTGGCCTCGCTGAGCTTGATATCGTTGTGCCCCCCGTTCCATTCCATGAGTTGCACGCCGCCCTCTTCATCGATGGCCACGTCCCATCCCACGCTGCGAACGAACGGCACCTTGGCGTGATGCCGGAGCGTCGTGCGCAGGGCCTCCGCGAACGACGGTATCTTGATGCCAGCGAACCGAATGTTGCTGTCGGGGTGCGCTCGAACCACGGTCCAGTCGGTCAGGAAGGCTTCTTCGGCCAATTCCCCCGTTGCGTAGTTGACGGGCACTCGGAGGTTGCTGGCTGCCTGCACATGCGTATCGGCATTGCGACCTAGACGCAAATAGCAGGCGCGCACCGAAACCACGCCCGCGTCGTTCACGGCGGTCGTCACGCGCAACGTGGCAACGGATCCCGGCGCGAATCGGGCAAGCGTCTCGTGCTGAGCAATCTTCTTTTGGAAGATGCCGTTGCCGAGCGCCTTGATCTTTGAGAGGTCGAACGTGCGTCGATCGAAGAAGAAGATGCCCTTGCCTTGCAGCGACTCGTCCACCTTGAACACCACCGAATCGCACTCGGCGAACAGATGGCTGGCAAGCGAATTCGGCGAAATCATCGCGCCGTCGGGTGTCATGAACAGCCCATTGGCAAAGTACACCAAGTCAGGGAACGCATCGCTATCGAACGTCACCCGCTGCAGCGCTCTCAGTGTGGACGTTTGCCCATACTCGCCTTTGACATGCGGGACGACCACGCGGCCGTAGTAATTGTCGGGAATCCAACCTTCCTTGAAGCGTCCGGCGACCGCCGAATAAACGTACAGCCACGGCGCATAGCATGAATCGCCGAGCACCTCGCGCGCATACGCATCCGCTCGCCCGATGTCCGCACGATTCGTCTTGCCCAGATACGATTCGAGCGTCCTGAGAACGGATGTGGCTTGCCTGTGGTGATAACGGTGATAACGCCAAGCGCCCGCGCGCCGGATCATCCTTTTTGCAACAGCTTCAGCATCGATTTTCATGGCACCCCTGCTCCCGCGTAGG
>JBQCDS010000339.1:0-2156 GCA_051961035.1 Trinickia sp.
CTGACCGAGGAACGCCCGATGCCGAGGCGATCGCCCGCGCGTGCAAAGCTGCCTTCGCGGGCAACGGCCAAAAAAGAAACGACGCCAGCGAAACTGGTCGCAATTGTGCTTGCGAATTGATCGTCAGTGGCCGAGACGGCGCAGCGCGATGGAAAAGCTGAGATGGGAGTGCAAGTCGGGGAGTCCATATGAACCTAGACGTATGAGCACTTGCGCTTGTGACATTCTTGTTCCACGGGCAAAAAAGTTTGGCCGGCGACCTCTTTTTGTGCGGTGCACAGTCTGCGGCATGACCGCATTCGGGCGTGCGGGCAAGACCGTTCCGTGAAACTTGACGTTCGCCCCGCGTGCTACGTATGCCAGAAGATCTAGCTTTTCTCCTGGGGGGGCTGCATGCGTTTCGTCGTGCTCGGCGGCGCGCTTCTCGCGCTTCTGCTATCGTCAGCGACGATCCGGAGCAGGCGAACAGGACCGGTTCCGATCCCGTGGACGGCACATCATGCAAACAATCCTTTCTATCTCGAACCTATCGAAGACCTACGCCTCGGGCTTTCAGGCGCTCAAGCGCGTGAACCTCGAGATTCGGCGCGGCGAGATCTTCGCTCTACTGGGCCCCAACGGTGCCGGCAAGACGACGCTGATCGGTACGGTCTGCGGGCTCGTCAATCCCACCGAAGGGCGCGTGCTCGTGGACGGGCACGACATCATCAAGGACTACCGCCGCGCGCGGGCGATGATCGGGCTCGTGCCGCAGGAATTGACGACGAACTCGTTCGAAACGGTCCTGGCGACGGTCTCGTTCAGCCGGGGCCTGTTCGGCAAAGCGCCCGATCCGGCGCATTGCGAAAAAGTGCTGCGCGCGCTGTCCCTGTGGGATAAGCGCAATAACGCGATCATGACGCTCTCGGGCGGGATGAAGCGGCGTGTGCTCATTGCCAAGGCGCTTGCGCACGAGCCGCAAGTGCTGTTTCTGGACGAACCGACGGCCGGCGTCGATGTCGAGTTGCGGCGTGACATGTGGGAACTGATGCGGACGCTGAAGGAAACGGGCGTCACGATCATCCTGACGACGCACTATATCGATGAAGCCGAGGAAATGGCCGACCGCATCGGCATCATCAATCGGGGCGAGATCATGTTGGTCGAGGAAAAGACGCAGCTTCTTCGCAAACTCGGCAAGAAACAACTGACGCTGCATCTGGCCGCGCCGATCGAGGAGGTGCCGCATCAACTGGCGGGCTATGGGCTCGAGCTATCGGCCGAGGGTGGCGCGCTCACATACACGTACGACGACACGCAGTCCGAACGAGCAGGGATCGTAAGTTTGTTGAAAGATCTCGAGGACGCGCGCGTCCGTTTCAAGGATTTGCAAACGACACAAAGCTCGCTCGAAGATATTTTCGTCGATCTCGTGAAGGAGCGTTCATGAACTATCACGCGATACGGGCGATTTACCGCTTCGAAATGGCGCGTACATGGCGCACGCTGATGCAAAGCGTCATATCGCCCGTCATTTCCACCTCGCTTTACTTCATCGTTTTCGGCGCGGCCATCGGCTCGCGCATTCGCGAGATCGACGGCATCAGCTACGGCGCGTTCATCGTACCGGGGCTCGTCATGCTTTCGCTGCTCACGCAAAGCATCAGCAACGCGTCGTTCGGGATTTATTTTCCGAAATTCACCGGCACCATCTATGAACTGCTCGCGGCACCCGTATCGTACTTCGAGCTCGTGCTGAGCTTCGTCGGCGCGGCCGCGACCAAATCGATCATGCTCGGCTTGATCATCATGGCCACGGCCGCGTTTTTCGTGCCGCTGCGCATCGAGCACCCGTTCTGGATGGTCGTGTTCCTCGTGCTGACCTCGGTCACGTTCAGCCTGTTCGGGTTCGTCATCGGAATCTGGGCCGACGGCTTCGAAAAGCTGCAAGTGGTTCCGCTTTTGATTGTCACGCCGCTCACGTTCCTTGGCGGCAGTTTCTATTCGATCGGCATTTTGCCGCCTCTTTGGCGCACGATCGCGCTGGCGAACCCCGTTGTCTACCTGATCAGCGGATTCAGATGGAGCTTTTACGGCGTCGGGGGGGGGGGCGAAAAGGGGAAGAAAGAAAAGTAAAAAGAATTTTTTTTAAAATTATAATATAAATAAGGGAGTGA
>JBQCDS010000340.1:0-2655 GCA_051961035.1 Trinickia sp.
CTCGAACGGCCGGGGTTGGCCGATCAACGATATCGGTGGCCTCGCGCGGCATGTGCCCGAGGTCGACCCCCGCGAATACTTTGACGAGCAAGCGCGTCTCGCGTACGAAGACGCGCTCGTCAAATGGCCTATTCTCGCGAGACTGATGGGACTCGCCGACTAAACCGCGAGCGGCGAACATTCGGGTATGGAATCGTCCGCCGCGCCGCGCGTTTCGCGCGCAAGCCGATCCACCCACTCGTCCACGGCTTGTTCCGCCGCGGCGATGGAATCCGCCAGCCTGGCGCCGCCGAACTCGTCGTATTCGATTGCGACGGAATGAACCTCGTCAATGCCGATATAGGCCGAATGCAGTGGCGATGCTGCGCTCGACTTGATTGCGATGGGCGAGACGTGAACAGTCATAGCCATAGTCCCCGCGCAAACTGAGAATGACCAGGCGTTTTCCTTGACCGGCAAGCTTACTTCGAGACGGCGAACAGTGTCGCATTCATCAATAGTTTGAATGCCTCGCCGAGCAGCGCGGCACTGCCGACGCCCACACCCCATAGCACGATGAACCACACCCAGCCGGGCAGAACGCCGCGCCGCTTAGTGATAGTGATGCTCGCCATGGCGCACCTTCCCGCGGAAAACCCAGTAACCGAGCATCGTGTAAGCCATGATGACCGGCAAGATAACGGCGGCGCCCGTGAGCGTGAAGCGCAGCGTGCGCTCGGGCGCGGCCGCTTGCCACAGCGTGACCGACGACGGAATCGCGTACGGCCATAGCGTGGCGAGCAAGCCCGCGTAACCGAGCACCACGAAGCCGGTTGCCAGCACGAACGGCCGCGTGTGATGGCGATCGCGCGCCGCTCGCCGCATCAAATAAGCGCCGATCGCAACGAGGAACGGGGCGGGCAACATGCGGTGGAACCACTCGGCGCTGAACCAGCGTGCGGCAACTTGAGGGTCTTGCAACGGCGTCCAAATGCTGACGGCAACGATGAACGCGACGAGCGCGAGCGTCAGCGGCCAGAGGAGCCGATGCAGGCGGCGTTGCAAATCGCCCTCCGTTTTCGCGATGAGCCAGCAGCATCCGAGCAACGCATAGGTGACGACCACGCCTAGCCCAGTCAGCAGCGTGAACGGCGTGAGCCAGCCGAATGCATCGCCGGCGAATTCGCCGTTGGCGAGCGGGATGCCTTGCACGAAGGCACCGAGCGATACGCCTTGAAAGAACGCCGCGCCCGTCGAGCCGCCGATGAACGCAAGATCCCACAAGTGCTTCGTGCGCGAGGCCTTGCCGCGAATCTCGAACGAGACGCCGCGCGCGATCAAGCATGCGAGCATCGCGACGAGAGGCAGGTAGAGCGCCGACAGGACAGTCGCGTAGACGAGCGGAAACGCCCCGAACAACGCAGCGCCGCCGAGCACGAGCCACGTTTCGTTGCCGTCCCAGACGGGCGCGACGCTATTCATCATGAGATCGCGTTCGCGCTCGTCGGGGAAAAGCGGAAAGACGATTCCGATCCCGAGATCGAAGCCGTCGAGCACGACGTAAATCAGCAGGCCGAGCGCGATGATCGCAGCCCAGACGATGGTGACATCCATGGTAATCCTCGAATGACGAAACGGGGGTATCGATGAAGCGGGCGCTTTCGGCTCATGCAGTCAGGGCCAGGGCTCGCCGGCCGCGCTCTCGCGCCTCCTGAGCGTCGTCGCCTTCTCCCGTGACGCTTGGGCCCGCATGCATGAGCTTGAGCATGTAGTAGATGCCCGTGCCGAAGACGAGGAAGTACACGACGACGAACACCATGAGCGAAAGGCTCACCTGTTGCGCAGACAGCGGCGACATCGCCTGCGCCGTTCGCATGACGCCGTAGACGACCCACGGTTGGCGGCCGACTTCCGTCGTGACCCAGCCCGCCAAGAGCGTGACGAAGCCGCTCGGACCCATTAGGAGTGCGAAACGATGAAACCAACGCGAATCGTAGAGCCGGCCCCGCCGTTCGAGCAGCCAAGCCGCGACGGCCAGCACGATCATCAGCAGGCCGAGCCCGACCATCACGCGAAAACTCCAAAAGACGACGGGCGCGTTGGGGCGCTCTTCGCGCGGGAACGACTTCAAGCCGCGAATCTCGCCGTCCCATGTATGGGTGAGGAGCAGCGAGCCCAGGTGCGGCACGGCCAGTGCGTAGCGCGTCGTTTCGGCTTGCATATCGGGCATGCCGAATAAATTGAGCGCGGTGCCGTGCGTTTCGGTGTCCCACAGGCCCTCGATGGCGGCGATCTTGGCCGGCTGATAGCGCAGCGTGTTCAGGCCATGCTGATCGCCGACGAACGCTTGCAGCGGGGCCAGTGCCAGCAGCAGCCACAGGGCCATCGAAAACATCTTCTTGATTGCCGGATCGCGTCGTCCTTTCAACAAATGCCAAGCCGCCGTCGCGGCGACGACAAGCGCCGCCACGAGGAACGCGGCGAGCGTCATATGCACGAGACGATAGGGGAATGAAGGGTTGAAGATGATTTGGAACCAATCGACCGGCACGACGTGACCGTCCTCGATCGTGAAGCCCTGCGGCGTTTGCATCCAGCTGTTCGACGCGAGAATCCAGAAGGCCGACATCAAGGTGCCGGCCGCGACCGTCAGTGTGGCCGCGAAATGCGCGCGCG
>JBQCDS010000341.1:0-14948 GCA_051961035.1 Trinickia sp.
CATGCGCTGCGCGCGCTCGGCGCCCGTCGCCTGCGTCTCCTCGCGCGCTAACTGCGCGTCGTGCTTTTTAATCGGCTCCATATGCGCCCCGCATCGTGACCCCGTTTGAGCGATTTTAGCGAACGAATGCGACGATCGACATAGTGCGGGCGTCCGCTGCCCGGCAGCAAAGCGATTTTCCCATCGGGGCGCACGGGCGTCGGCAGGTGGCCGACGATCCAAACGGTGCGGATGCCGAGCCGCTTGTAGTGCTTCAAATGCGAGCGTGTGTCTTCGACGAGGATCGCATCGCCCATCGGCGCACGTGCCTCGCGCAGCACCCGCCGCAGCATGGCGAGGTCCGGTTTGGCGTGCCACGCGCCGTGCCGGCGCATGTGCTCGATCGCGATCACGCGCTCGAACAGGCGCTCGATGCCGAGTTCGCGCAGCACTGCGCGCGCGTACGTTTCCGGCGCATTCGTCAGAACGAGCTTGCGGCCGGGCAGTGCGGCGATGAGCTGGGCCAGCCCGCGCTCCGAACGCACCATCGCGGGAAGATCGGGGAAGGTGTGCACGACGCGCAGGAAATCGTGCGGATCGATCGGATGATGGCGCGCGAGCCCCAGCAGCGTCGCGCCGTAGCGGCGCGTGTAGCCCACCCGCAGCCGGTCGGCTTCGCCCCTCTCGACGCTGAGCGCCTCGATGATGTAGCGCGTCATGGCCTCGTTGATCGCCGGAAAGATGGCGTGCGAGGCGTGGTGCAGCGTGTTGTCGAGATCGAACAGCCAAACCGGGCCACCCGTGCGCGGACGCGCCCGGGGGCGTCTGCGGGAAGTCGGCGGCGAAGACATGGAAGATGCGAGCGGGGCCGCGGCACTCGGGCCCATGGCGCTAGCGCCGGGCCCGAATGCTCGGGCGCTCAGTGCGAGCGGATCATCGTGCCGAACGGCTGCTCGGTCAAAATCTCGAGCAGCACCGAGTGCTCGATGCGGCCGTCGATGATGTGGACCGAGCGCACGCCGCTCTTCGCGGCATCGAGCGCCGACGCGATTTTCGGCAGCATGCCGCCGGAAATCGTGCCGTCCTCGAACAGGGCGTCGATTTCGCGCGCCGACAAATCGGTGAGTAGAGTGCCCGATTTATCCATGACGCCGGGGATGTTCGTCATCATGACGAGCTTTTCCGCGTTCAGAACCACGGCGAGCTTGCCCGCCACCAGATCGGCGTTGATGTTGTACGACAGGCCGTCCTCGCCGAAGCCGATCGGCGAAATGACGGGGATGAACGCATCGTCCTGCAACGCGCGCACCACGGCCGGATTGATCGATTCGACTTCGCCGACTTGGCCGATGTCGACGTACTGCCCGGGATTGTCTCGGTCGGGCATCATCAGCTTACGGGCGTGGATGAGACCGCCGTCCTTGCCGGTCAGGCCGACCGCATGGCCGCCGAAGTGGTTGATGAGCGTGACGATGTCTTGCTGCACTTCGCCGCCGAGCACCCACTCGACCACTTCCATCGTCTCTTCGTCCGTCACGCGCATGCCTTGAATGAACGTGCCTTGCTTGCCGATCTTCTTGAGCGCTTGGTCGATCTGCGGGCCGCCGCCGTGCACGATGACGGGATTGATGCCGACGAGCTTGAGCAAAATCACGTCGCGTGCGAAGCCTTGCTTCAGACGCTCCTCGGTCATCGCATTGCCGCCGTATTTGATGACGACGGTTTTGCCATGATATTGGCGAATATAGGGCAATGCCTCGGCCAGAATTTCGGCTTTCAACGTGGGCGCGATCTGGGCGAGGTCGATGGGCTCGGACATGGCGGCAAGCTCGGCAGGCAACGGTTCAAACGGGGGGGCGCGAAAACAGGCCGAATTGTACAGGACTGCGCCGCGAAGCCGCGGTTTTTGGTCGCAGTCTGGGTATCACCTGCCATTTCTTTGACGAAGATGCATGCGGCGTGCCGCGAACGCTGGCATCATGGCTCATCGTGTTGTTTTTACGACATATTTTGCTTGTTCGCTCTGAAGGGGGCGCCATGAACATCCGGAACCCCACGCCCGCATCCCAGTCGAGCGCGCGCTGCGCGCGCTGCGGCACCGCATTCGACTGCGGCAGCATGACGCGCCCGCTCGACTGCTGGTGCGCCAGCATGCCCCCGTTGCGGCTCGACGCGGCGAGCGTCAAGAAACGGCGCACCGGCGAGCGCGGCTGCTTGTGCCCGGTCTGCTATGCGGACGCATTGGCGGCCGCCGGCCAGCACGGGCACGCTGGCGGTCCCGTCGCCGCGCGCGAACCTTCCACTGAATAAACATCGATGCACCGTCTTACGAATACCGGCCGCATGAATCTCGGGCATCTGTTTTGGCTGCGGTGTCTTGCGATCATCGGGCAGCTTGTCACGATCGCCGTCGTGCAGACGTTCTTCGGCGTGCTCCTGCCGCTGCCGGCCATGCTGATCATCATTGCGCTCGAGGTGATCTTCAACGCGGCAACGTGGCTGCGGGTGTCCAGCGCCCGGCCGGAGACGGATCTCGAGTTGCTCGGCCAGTTGTGGGTCGATCTCGGCGCGCTCTCGGCGCTGCTGTTCCTCTCGGGCGGCACGACGAACCCGTTCGTCTCTCTGTACCTGCCCTCGCTCGCGATCGCGGCGGCCGTGCTGCCGTGGCGGCACATGATCTGGCTCGCGTTGTTCGCGATGTCCTGCTACATCGCGCTCGGCTTCGATTCCGTGCCGCTGAACATGGATAACCCGGCGAATTTGTTCGACTACTACCGAACCGGGATGTGGGTGAACTTCATGGTGAGCGTGGGGCTCATCGCGTGGTTCGTCGCGCGCATGTCCTATGCGTTGCGCCAGCGCGATGCAGCGCTCGGCGATGCGCAGCAGCGGCTTTTGCGCGACGAGCGGGCCGTGGCGCTCGGCGTGCAGGCGGCCACGGTCGCGCATGAGATGGGCACCCCGCTGTCGACGATAGCGATGGTGACCGAAGAGTTGCGCGAGTCGGCGCGCCGCGATGCGGCACTCGCGCCCTACGCCGACGATTTCGCGCTGCTCGAACAGCAGATGACGCTGTGTACGTCGGCGCTTGCACGGCTGCGCAGCCGCGCGTCGGTGTCCGCCGCCCGTGAGCGGCTCGAAAGCTGGCTCGCGAGTTTTTGCGAACAGTGGCGTATTCGCCATCCGCATGTGAAGTTCGTGCGGCTCGGCATCGCGGCGGGCGATGCCTGGCTCGACGAGACAGCCGCCGTCGGTCAGATCCTGACGATCTTGCTCGACAACGCGGCGCGCGCGAGCCGCGATCGTGTGACGCTCGCCGCCGCGGTGGTCGACGGCTTCATCGAATTCGAGGTGTGCGATTCGGGGCCGGGCATCTCTGCGGCGCTGCGCACGAAGCTCGGAGCCGCGCCTGTCGACAGCACGCAGGGCGGTCATGGCGTCGGTCTTTATCTTGCGTTCGCCGCCGCTTCGCGGCTGAACGGATCGATCGAACTGCTCGATGGCGAGCCGCACGGCACGCGTGCCGTGCTGCGCGTGCCCGTCGCGCGAGACGACGGACAACCGAGGCGTAGCGCGCCCACATCAGTGAATTCCAAGGAGAACGAACTATGAGCGGCAGTCAATTTCTCGTCATCGACGACGATGAAGTCTTCTCGGGTATTTTGGCGCGTGGGCTCACGCGTCGCGGCTTCACGACCCATCAGGCGCACAACGCCGAGGAGGCGATTGCCCTGGCCAATCAGCACCGGTTCGATTTCATCACCATCGATTTACATTTGGGCAGCGATTCGGGCTTGAACCTCGTCGCGCCGCTGCGCGATTTGCAGCCCGATGCGCGGATGCTCGTGCTAACCGGCTACGCGAGCATCGCCACGGCGGTGCAAGCGGTGAAGGATGGGGCCGATAACTATCTGGCCAAGCCGGCCAACGTCGAATCGATTCTGGCGGCACTGCAAAGCGAGGCCAGCGCGGCGCAAGCCGAGGCCGCGCTCGAGAACCCGACGCTGTTATCGGTCGCACGGCTCGAGTGGGAGCACATCCAACGCGCGTTGGCCGAGAACGGCGGCAATATTTCGGCGACGGCGAGGGCGTTGAACATGCACCGGCGCACCTTGCAAAGAAAGCTCGCGAAGCGGCCGGTGAAGCAGTAGATGCGCGGGCGTGGCAATGCTCCGCCTATGAAGATGGCAACGTAGCTGCACCGCCTGTTCGTGTTGCAGCATTGCCTAACACGACCGCGATCAGTGAGTTGCCGCCCGCCGCGCTCCGGCCACGCGAAGGCGGCCGGAGCAGCATCATGGACGCCCGTTTATCGGGAAGGCGGTGCAACCGCAGCTTCAGTGGCGACCGCAGCCGTAGGCGCGGTTGATCGATCACCCGCAGCCAGCCTCTCGATCAGCCCCTGCCGCGGCCCGCTGCGGTCCCAAACGGAGTTCGTGTTCTCGCCGATCGTCTGCATCTGGATGCCCCTATTATCGGCTCGCACCGCCGGCCACCGAGGCAGCCACTTTCCGTTTTGCCCCGCCGCTTCCTCCGTCGAGGCCGAATCCGCACTCGCTTGCGCGCCGCTAGGATTGCCCGTTTTCACGAACTGTTCGACGTAGCTCGAAAAGATCCGCGAAACGTCGTAATCGGCGGCTGTCCAGGCATAGCGCCGCACATTGTTCAGGTTATCGAGCGCGTACGCGATCTGGGCGTCGTGCGCCGCACCTAGAACCGGTGCTCGCGCGGGGGCGGACTCCGACGAGGCATTGACCTCGGGCGGCAACGGTTGCGTGTAACGGTAGTAGAAGATCGGCGAATGTCCCGTTTCTCGGTGCCGGTTCATCCATTGCCACGTGCTGTGGCCGACGAAAAGGTCGCTTGCCAGAGCCGTGCCGGCGTGTTTGACCTCGTCATCGCTGTTGCCCGGATAATGAGCCAACACCTCTTGGGCATGGGCTGGAAATTTCCGTTCGATCGTTTGCCGCCAGTGCTCGGGCGTCGGCGCGATATCGCCGAGAACGGCCGTGTACGGTTGCTCCTGCGAGTTCGATCCCAGCAGCAACGGCACTTGCGCCTGGGCGCCGTTGGTGAAGACTCGATCCGGCGAATCGCTCAGGAAGTGGCCATCGATGCTAGGCCAGAAGGTGGTGAGCTCCGATGCGTTCTTCGACGCAGTAGCGGCCGTGAGCAGCGCCGCCGCCGGTAGGGAACGAAGTTGCTGCAACGATGCCGCCCCGACGCGTGCCGCGAACTTCGTCGCGACATGTTCGGCCTGCTCCCGCCGCCACATGGCATTGGGCGCGAACGCCGCGCCGCTTTCGCCGATCGCGCGGGCGAACAGGCCGCGCGAGAGCGGCGAGGCCATGTGTGCGCTCACTGCCACGGAGCCAGCCGAATCTCCTGCGATCGTGACTTTCGACGGATCTCCGCCAAACTTGGCGATGTTCTCTCGCACCCAGCGCAATGCCGCGACTTGATCGAGCAGGCCGTAGTTGCCGGCCGTGCCATGCGACGACTCGCGTGCCGCCTCGGACGGCGCGAGAAAGCCGAAGGCGCCCAGCCGATAGTTCACCGTCACCATGACGATCCCGCGCGCGGCGAGATTCGCACCGTCGTAGCGCGGAAGCGAGCCGTCGCCAACGACGAAGTCGCCGCCGTGGAAGTACACGAGCACCGGCTGTTTGGCGTCGGTGCCATGGGCTTTTGTCCAGACGTTCAGATAAAGGCAGTCCTCGCTCATCTGCTTCGAGCGGAAGTCGAGCTTACCCCCGGCGACCGGCTGCATGCAGCGCGGCCCGAACTGCTGAGCTTTGCGCACGCCGGCCCAGCGCGCGACGGGCTGCGGCTCACGAAAACGAAATTCGCCCACCGGCGGCGCCGCGTAGGGAATGCCTCGGAACACCCGCACATCCTTGTGCTGGCCGCGCATTTTCACGCCTTGAACGATGCCATCGGCAAGCTGCGCTTGCGGCGGCAGCGGCGGTGGCAGCGGGATGCGCACCGCTTGAGCGGGAGCGGCGCACAAGAGCGACGCCGCCGTAGCGATGGCTGTGAGCAGATGACGATTTACCGCGTGATTCGATGATGTTTTCACGACTATTGCCTCCGTCTAGATTGGACTTTCGTCCAAAGGACCCGCCTTTGCGGTGGGAGGCTCGATCATTGGCGTCGTATAAATCGGGGGAGGCGCTTGTTCTTTTATTTCCGACTGAATTACGTTTGGGGGCGATTGATCGAACGGTGCCCTGCGCTGCAACGCAATGCACCGTTCGATCCTACGCGGTCCAGCCTGGGTTCAAAGCACGTAGCGCGACAAATCCTCGCTTTGTGAGACTTCGCCGAGTGCGCGATCGACATAGGCCGCATCGATCGTGACCTTCTGCCCAGCGTGATTGCCGGCCGCGAACGACACTTCCTCGAGCAGCTTTTCGATCACGGTATAAAGCCGGCGTGCGCCGATGTTCTCGGTACGCTCGTTCACCGAAAATGCAATCTCGGCCATGCGCTTGATGCCGTCCTGCGCGAAGTCGAGTTCGACATCTTCGGTGGCTAGCAGCGCTTGGTATTGCTTGACGAGGCTCGCATCGGTGGCGATCAGAATCGATTCGAAATCCTCGACCGACAGCGAATCGAGTTCGACGCGGATCGGAAAGCGCCCTTGCAGCTCCGGAATCAGATCGCTCGGCTTGGACAGATGAAAGGCGCCGCTTGCAATGAATAGGATGTGATCCGTCTTCACCATCCCGTAGCGAGTGTTGATCGTCGTGCCTTCAACGAGCGGCAGCAGGTCGCGCTGCACACCCTGGCGCGAGACTTCCGCGCCGCCCGCTTCACTGCGCGAGGCTATCTTATCGATCTCGTCCAGAAACACGATGCCGTTTTGCTCGACGTTCTGCACGGCCTTGGCCTTCACTTCCTCGTCGTTGAGCATCTTCGACGCTTCCTCGTCGGTCAAAAGCTTCATGGCTTCCTTGACCTTGACCCTGCGGCGCGTCTTCTTGCCGCCGCCGAGGTTCGCGAACATCGAGCGGATCTGCTCGGTCATGTCCTCCATGCCGGGCGGGCCCATGATGTCCATGCCGGTTTGCGGCTGCTCGACATCCAGCTCGATTTCCTTATCGTCGAGCTGCCCTTCGCGCAAGCGCTTGCGGAACGTTTGACGCGTCGCGTTTTCATCGGTAGATGCGTCGGCGGCGGTTGCCGAGCCGAAACCGACGGGCCGAGCGCTCGGCAAGAGGATGTCGAGGATGCGGTCCTCGGCTTGGTCTTGCGCCTTCGTGCGCACTTTGCGCATCTCCGATTCGCGCGTTTGCTTCACGGCGATTTCGATGAGATCGCGCACGATGCTGTCCACGTCTCGGCCGACGTAGCCCACTTCGGTGAATTTCGTCGCTTCGATCTTGATGAACGGCGCGTCGGCAAGCTTGGCCAGGCGTCGGGCGATCTCGGTCTTGCCGACACCCGTCGGCCCGATCATGAGAATGTTCTTCGGCGTGATTTCTTGGCGCAGCGGTTCGGTCACCTGTTGCCGGCGCCAGCGATTGCGTAGCGCGACGGCCACGGCTTTCTTCGCCTTTTGCTGGCCGATGATGTGTTTGTCGAGTTCCGAGACGATCTCGGCCGGGGTCATGGTGCTCATCGGTTCCTCACTCAGTCTCTTGCTCGCGCTTATTCGATCGTCTCGATGACGCGGTTGTGGTTCGTGTAAATGCACATGTCGCCCGCGATTTCGAGCGACTTCTCGACGATCTCGCGCGGCGACAGCGTCGTGTTCTCGGCCAGCGCGCGCGCGGCCGCTTGCGCGTAAGCGCCGCCCGAGCCGATCGCGCAGAGGCCGCCTTCGGGATCGAGCACATCGCCGTTGCCCGTGATGACGAGCGTTGTCTGCGCATCGGCCGCGATCAGCATCGCTTCGAGCCGGCGCAGCATGCGGTCGGTGCGCCAATCCTTCGCCAACTCGACGGCGGCGCGCGTCAAATTGCCTTGATGCTTCTCGAGCTTCGCCTCGAAGCGGTCCAGCAAGGAAAACGCATCGGCCGTGCCTCCGGCGAAGCCGACGAGGACCTTGCCGTTGTAGATGCGTCGTACTTTCTTAGCGCCGCCTTTCATGACGATGTTGCCAAGCGTCACTTGGCCGTCGCCGCCGAGCGCAACTTTGTCGCCGTTGCGCACGGAGACGATCGTCGTGCCGTGAAATTGCTCCATGATGCGTTCCTCGAGAATACGGAAGGGCCTCGCGCGGCGGTGCCGCGCTAGATGAATAACGGGTGGCGATGGGCACGCGTGCGTTCGCGCGCTCGCTTTCGCGCGCACATTAGGCCCATTTTAGGGCGTAGGCGGGTTTATCAAGGGGGAAGCGGCAGACAGTTCGTGCGCGCCGCTTGAGCGGTGCGCGGCGGCAAGGCAGAGGCGCAGCCCGCGCGCGGGCCGTATCGGTAAGCTTTGCCTTATCGCCGGCCAATGCGCGGCTCGCCCCACGGTACGCGGACGGCATCGAAAAAGAAAAAGCGCGCGGGATACCGCGCGCCTCGTCGGAAGCAGCGTGAGTTGCGCGGCATGCGGGGCCGCGCTGCTAATGCGTCAATCGCCGAACAGCTTTTGCCGAAGCTCGCGGCGCTCCTGCGCTTCGAGCGAGAGCGTGGCCGTGGGCCGCGCGAGCAGACGCGGAATGCCGATCGGCTCGCCCGTTTCCTCGCACCAGCCGTAATCGCCGGCATCGATGCGGGCCAGCGATTGCTGTACTTTCTTCAGCAGCTTGCGTTCGCGATCGCGCGTGCGCAGCTCGAGCGCATGCTCTTCCTCGATCGTCGCGCGATCCGCCGGATCGGGCACGATCACCGTTTCGCGCAGGTTCTCGGTCGTTTGCCCGGCGTTGCGAAGGATTTCCGCCTGAAGCTGTTCGAGCCTGTTCTTGAAGAAGGCGAGCTGATCCTCATTCATGTAATCCTTGTCGCTCATCTTCAGGATTTCGGCTTCGGTCAAGAGTCGTTTCGTCGTCATCTGCGTGCTTCTTCAATGTGAGGCAAAACCCATACATATTGCCCGCACTTTCGTATTGCCCGCAAGCGGTGCTTTGGAAGCGCCGGTGCCCGCGGCCCAGTGGCCGTCAAGACGCCGTCGCGCCGATGCGGGGCCGAACTCCGTAAGGAAACCGATCCTCGGGTGCTCCTACCCATTCGATACGGCGTCGCAACAAGAAGCTCGCGGTACGCGAGCCTTGAGCTGCGGCGTCTCTCGGTGTCTCGATTTTATGTTTCGGCCTATTCCGGATAAGGTTTTCCGGCGCCGTCGTATTCCCCGCCGTCCAGCGGCGGGCACGTATTGTAACTGAATCGATCTTTGGCGCTGCAACAGAGAAAACCCTGGCGCGGCCTGCCGATATCCTGAAAATATAGCGCGCGCCCGTGCAAAAAGCGAACCTTCGGCCGGCCGCGCGCGTGCAGCGTCCCATACGTCGACGGATTTAGGCGAGGCAGGCGTCGAGGCCGTCCGTGATGAGATCCTGCGGCAGATCGATGCCGATGAATACCATCTTGTTCGTTTTCTTTTCGTTAGGTAGCCACTTGGACGCGAGGTCGCTTCCCATCATTTGGTGGACGCCCTGGAACACCACCTTGCGGTCGACGCCCTTCATGAAAAGCACGCCCTTGTAGCGCAGCAGGCGCTCGCCGTAGATCTGCAACACGCCGCCGAGGAAGTCTTCCAGCTTGTTGGGATCGAACGGGCGGTCGTTGCGATAGACGAACGACTTGATCTTGTCGTCATGGTGCGCGTGGTGGTGGTGCGCATGCCCTTCGTGGGCGCAATGGCCGTGGTCGTGATCGCAATGTTCATGGTCGTGGTCATGATCGTGACCATGCGCGTGGTCGTGATCGTCCTCGGCCAGGAAGTCCGGGTCGATTTCGAGCTTCGCGTTCAGATTGAATCCGCGCAGATCGAAGATCTCCTTGATGTCGGCCTCGCCGAAGTTGACCACCTTGATGGTCGCCTTCGGATTCATGTGAACCAGGCGGTGCCGCAAATCCGTCAGCAAGGCTTCATCGACGAGATCCGATTTCGTGATGAACAGGCGATCGGCGAAGCCCACTTGCCGCTGCACCACTTCGTGCTCGTCCAGCTGCGCGTCGGCGTGCTTGGCGTCGACGAGCGTGATGATCGCGTCGAGCAAGAACTCGTCGGCGATTTCGCTATCGATGAAGAAGGTTTGCGCGACGGGGCCCGGATTGGCCAGGCCTGTCGTTTCGATGACGACGCGATCGAATGCGATGTCGCCCGAACGCTTGCGCTCGGCCAAGTCGGCCAGCGCACGATGCAAGTCGCCGCGGATCGTGCAGCAGATGCAACCGTTGCTCATCTGTACGATTTGTTCGGCCTGGTTCTGAACGAGGATTTCGTTGTCGATGTTCTCCTCGCCGAATTCATTTTCGATCACGGCGATCTTCATGCCGTGCTTTTCGTTGAGGATGCGCTTGAGCAGCGTGGTTTTGCCGCTGCCGAGGAAGCCGGTGAGGATGGTGACGGGGATCATATTCAATCGCCTATGGGTCGAAAATCAGGGCCGGTTCATGCGAGCCGGCCGCGAAAGTATTGAAGCATACCGGTGAGCGCGACGCTTCGCGTGGCGCCAACCGGCGTTGAACGGCGCAAGCACGCCAAATGGGGGCGGTCAGACGATTTGCAACAGCAGCCCCTTCAGGTATTCCCCCTCGGGGAAAGCGGCCAGCAACGGGTGATCCACGCCCGCGCCGAGGCGTTTCAGGATCCGCGCGTCGACGCGCGCATCGGCCGCCGCGCCTGCGACGATCTTCTGAAACAAGTCCGCATCGATCGCGCCCGAGCACGAGTAGGTGAACAGCAGCCCGCCCGGGCGCAGGAGGCGCAGCCCCGACAGATTGATGTCTTTATAGGCGCGCGCCGCGCGATCGACGTGCTCGCGCGCCGGTGCGAACTTCGGCGGATCGAGCACGACGAGGTCGAACCGCTCGCCTTCGTCGACGAGCGCGCGCAGCGTGCGGAACGCATCGGCGTCGAGCCATTGCGCGCGGGCTTCGTCGAAGCCGTTCGCTTCCACGTTCGCGCGCGCCAATGCGAGCGCTTCGCCCGACGAATCGATCGACACGACGCGCTTTGCCCCGCCGCTGAGTGCCGCGAGCGAGAACCCGCCCGTGTAGCAGAAGCAATTGAGGACGTCGCGCCCGGCCGCGTACGCTTGCACGAGCGCGCGGTTCTCGCGCTGGTCGATGTAAAAGCCCGTTTTGTGTCCGCTGCGCACGTCGACGTGATAGCGCACGCCGTTTTCGCGTGCGATCAGCGTATCGGGCGGCATATCGCCGGCCAGCACGCCCGTTGTTTGCTCGAGGCCTTCCTTCTCGCGAATCGACACATCCGAGCGTTCGTAGACGTTCGGGCAACCCGTTGCGCCGACAAGCGCCGCGACGATGGCCTCCTTCCACGCTTCGACGCCGGCGGCCATGAACTGGCAGACCAATTGGCCACGGCCGGCGCCGCCGTCTTCGACGTAGTGGTCGACGATGAGTCCAGGCAAGCCGTCGGCTTCGCCGAAAATGAGCCGGACGGCGCCGGTATCTCGCACGAACGCTTGCCGGTGAGCCGATGCGCGCTGCACACGCCGCTTGAAAAACGCGTGGTCGATCGGCTCGGCTTCATCGAAGCTCCACACGCGCAGGCGAATCTGCGAATGCGGGCTGTAGGCGGCCCGCGCGAGAAAGCGGCCGTCGTGGCCGCGCACGACGACGGTGGCGCCGGAGGCCGGCTTGCCTTCGACGCGCTCGATCGCGTTGGCATAGACCCACGGATGGCGGCGCAGCAGCGATTTTTCCTTCGAGGGCTTGAGCGTAACGGTGTTCATCGATCGGAGTTGGGCAAAAACGAAGTGGAGCGGCGCCTAACCGGCACGCGCGGCGTTGAGCGCTTGGTTGTCACGCTATCGATCGCGCTTTTTGGCACGCGGGTGAGCCGTGTCGTAGATTCGCGCGAGGTGTTGGAAATCGAGCGACGTATAAATTTGGGTGGCCGCGACACTGGCGTGACCGAGCAACTCTTGCACTGCACGCAGGTCGCCGCTCGATTGCAGCAGGTGCGTCGCGAACGAATGGCGCAGCACGTGCGGATGGACGTTGGCGGGGATACCGGCGCGCAGCGCGGCGCGCTTGACGCGCGCGCGCACGACATTCGGCGACATCCGTGCGCCACGCACCGATAGGAACAGCGGGTGCGGGTCTGCTTTCACGAATTGCCCGCGCACCGCGAGCCAGGCGTTGAGCGCCTCGATCGCCTTGCGGCCGACGGGCACGGTCCGCTGGCGCTTGCCCTTGCCGAGCACCGTCACTTCGGCTGCGGCCAGGTTGAGCCAGCCTGCCGAGCGATAGCCGTCGCCCTGCGCAAAAGCGGCATCGAGGCCGACGAGTTCCGACAGCCGCAGCCCTGATGAGTAGAACAGCTCCAAGATGGCATGATCGCACAACGCCTCGGCAGTGTTCGCCACCGCGCTGGTGGTGTCCATCAGCGCGGCGGCGTCGTCGACGGATAGCGCCTTGGGCAACTGTTTCGGCTGTTTGGGGGCGCGCACGGCGGCCACGGGGTTCGCCGGCATGTCGATACGTTCGCCGAGCCACCGGTAGAACGCACGCCACGCCGAAAGACGATGCGAGATGGAGCGCGCCGACAACCCGCGCGAATGCGCCTTCGCGACCGCCCCGCGCATGTCGATCGCAGACAAGCTCGCGAGCGGCCTGCCGTCGGCCAATCGAGCGAGCATGTCGAGCTCGTGCGCGTAGCTGCGAAGCGTATGGTCCGATAGCCGCCGCGCGTGGGCGAGGCCCTCGAGGTACTGCTCGATCAGTTCGGAATCGGCGGCGGGCACGAGCGCGGCTCTAGGGTCGGCTCGGGTTTATCGCGCGAGCAGGCGGCTGAGCGCCGCGCTGGCGAGCGTACCGATCTGCACGAGGAAATCGGTCGCCATGCCGTCGTGGAAGCGTCGCGGATCGGGCGAGCCCATCACGAGCAAGCCGAACGCCGGCGCGCTGGGCGCGATGTTTTCGCCGCCGTCGTCGGTGCCCGCGCGAGCCGCCAGGCTTTCGTTCGCGCGCGGCTCGCGCAGCGCGAGCAGCACGACCGATTGCGTGCCGCCGGCCTCGCTCGCGCCGGGCTCGCCGGTGGCGGGAGCGTTGGCGTTGGGGTTCGCCGCATCGTTCGCTAGCCACTGCGCTGCCTCGAAGCCCGTGTTCGTGCCGCAATAAGGCGCATCGAGCCCGTTGGCGAAGAGGCGCACTTCTTCGCCTACCTGGCGCGCGAATTCGGCGTCGCGATAGGTGTCGGCCACATCCCAAAGACGCAGCGCCGCCTGCGGCACGTCGAAGACTTCCATCAGGCCTTGGGCGACGGTACGCGGCAGCGCGTGAGCGTCGCGCTCGGCGATCACGTGCGCCGTCCAGCGGTTGAACTTGGCCGCGATGCTGTCGTTCTCATGCCCGTAGCGCAGCAGTTCGGCCAGGCGGCGCTCGAGCAGCTTGTTCTTGTCCCGCAACATTTCCATCTGCCGCTCTTGGAGCGAGATGGCGGCTTTGCCGTGCGGGTTGGCGAGCCGGATCGCGGCCAGCAGCTCCGCGTGCTGCGAGAAAAATTCCGGGTTGGCGAGTAGGTAGTCGGCGACTTCGCGATCGTTCATGGGTGTCGACAAAAGAGCGGCAGGAGCGAATGAGTTGAGAAAGAGCGGCGCGCGGTGCTGGTGTCAATCGGGCAGCTCGACCTCGCCTTCGAATACCGTGGTGGCCGGCCCCGACATCATGAGCGGCGCGGCTTCGTCGCGCGCGCCGTCCCAAGCGATCGTCAGTGTGCCGCCGAGCGCATGCACCGTCACGGGCGAATCGATGAGGCCCCGGCGAATGCCGGCCGCCACCGCCGCACACGCGCCGGTGCCGCACGCGAGCGTTTCGCCCGCACCGCGCTCGAACACGCGCAGTGCGATTTCGCGGCGCGAGAGCACCTGCATGAAGCCCGCGTTGACGCGTTGCGTAAATCGCGGATGATGCTCGAGTTTCGGGCCGATGGTTGTGACCGGGAACGCCCGGATGTCGTCGACGACTTGAACGGCATGCGGATTGCCCATCGACACGACCGACACCCAGTACGTGGCGCCGTCGATCTCGATCGGCCAGACCGTATCGGCACCTTCGCGGCGGCCTGCGAGGCCCGTTGCGTCGAACGGCACGCGCTCGGGCTCGAACACGGGCTTGCCCATGTCCACGACCACTTCGCCGTTCTCTTGCATCGTCAGCGTGATGAGCCCGCCGTGCACTTGCACGCGCACGCTGCGCTTGTCGGTGAGCCCCGTGTCGCGGACGAACTTGACGAAGCACCGCGCGCCGTTGCCGCAATGCTCGACTTCGCCGCCATCGCAGTTGAAGATGCGGTACTTGAAATCGGCGTCTTCCACGCTCGGCCGCTCGACGAGCAGCAATTGATCGGCGCCGATGCCGTAATGGCGATCGGCCAGGGCGCGCACCTGCTCGCTCGTCAGGGCGAGCGCTCGGCGGTAGCCGTCCAGCACGACGAAGTCGTTGCCGGCGCCATGCATCTTGGTGAACTTGAGCTTCATGATGGCGCTATTGTAAGGGACGCCTCGAAGGGAGCGCTCGCGCGGCGAGCGAGGTAAGAGCGCAGATGCCGCTCAATCGTAGACGCTCGGCTCGCCGGGCGGGCGTGTCTTGAAGCGCTTGTGCACCCAGTAGTACTGCTCCGGGATCAGCCTGATCTGCTCTTCGAGGAAGGCGTTCATATAGCGCGCATCGGCATTGTCGTCGCCCGTTGGGAAATTTTCCCAGGGTTTGAAGACTTTCAGCCGATAACCTTTGTAATCGGGCAGCACTTCGCCGATGAACGGCAGCACTTGCGCGCGGCCAACCTGGGCGAAGCGGCCGACGGCCGTCAGCGTGCAAGTCGGAATCCCGAAAAACGGCACGAAC
>JBQCDS010000342.1:0-29254 GCA_051961035.1 Trinickia sp.
CGCGCGAGCTTGATCGCCGGCGCCATCACTTGCTCGCGCGTGAGCCGTCCGTACTTGCGCTCGGCCAGATCCATGCCCATGACCGTACCCGGCACGCCTGCGGCCCCGTAGCCGAACAAACTCGCGCCCTTTTTGATGTTGCCCTGCGCATCGAGGTACATGTTCGCCGTGGCGGCGGCAGGCGCGGTCTCGCGGAAGTTGATGAACGTATCGCGGCCGTCGGCAAGGTGAATCGTCATGAAGCCACCGCCGCCGATATTGCCGCAGCACGGATTGACGACCGCCTGCGCGTAGCCCACGGCCACGGCCGCATCGATCGCGTTGCCGCCCATCTTCAAGATGTCCACGCCGACTTGCGAGGCAAGATGCTGCGAGGTGACGACCATGCCGTTGCGTGCTTCGACGGCAGGGCGCGAAGCGGCCGTGGCATCGACGGCGAGCGTGCTCGTCGCGATGAGCGCCGCGCTCAGCGCGGCAACGAGCGGTGTGGGTTTCTGCGTCTTTGTCTTCATGGGTTCGTTCGCCGTGAGGGTTTTACGATCGGTGGGGGGAATGGGCGGCCCGTTGCGCGCCGCCGGCCGAGACATCCTCGGCGGCACGCCCGGCTCTCAATGCTTCGATGCGGGTCAGTCTGGCTTTGGCTTCGATCGGCGCGCGCTGCACGAGCGCGGCGACGATCGCTTCGGTTTGTGCGATGACGGGCACTTTGGTATCGAACGGCGATGCGCTTTGCACATGGGCAGTCAGGACGGCATCCGCGAAGCGCGCGATCGGCGAGCGCCATTCGTCGGTGAGGAGCACCACCTGCGCACCGAGATCATGCGCCGCGCGAGCGAACTGAACGACGCTCTCTTGGTAGCGGCGATAGTCGTACACGACGAGCACGTCGCCCGGCGCGAGATCGGCTAGCAGCTCGGAACCGCGTTCGACCGACGGCTCGACATGCCGCGCACGTGGGCGCACCTGGCTGAGCAGCACGGCGAGCCACGCGGCAAAGAACCCGCTTGCGCGACCGCCGCAGCACAGCACCGTGCGGTTGGGATCGGCGAGCAACGAGACGATGCGCTCGAAATCCTCGTGCGACGCTTGCTCGGCCGTTTTGCCGATGGCGAGCGTGAGCGAGCCGAGCATCGCCTGCAACGTGTCTTCGGCGTGCGGCTCGTCGGCCGACGATTCGAGCCTGGATAGGGGCGAGTTCATGCGCGCGTCGACTTCGGCCAGCAGCGCGCGTTGGAATTCCGGATAGCCCTCGAAACCCAGCTTCAAGACGAGCCGATGGACGGTCGGATCGCTGACACCGGCTTGGCCCGCGAGCTGCGAGATCGACGTGAGCGCGGCGCTCGGATAATTGGCGAGCAACACGGCGACGACGCGCCGCTCCGCCACGGTCAACGTTTCTTCGCGCTGCTTGAGCGCAATGCGCACGGAAGGACGCGTCACGATGCCTCGTTCGATGAATTCTTCGACTACACGACGAGCCGGACTCGTCGTGTAACGTTCATTACGCCGAACGAATGCTAACAAGCCAAAAACGTTCGTCAATGCTGCGAAGGATCGGTGTTTACCCGCCGTCTCGGTCGCATTCCCGGCATTGAGCCCGTTGCTTGGTGTGATGACTATTACATCGGCGGGTGCTGGCACCGCAAAAACGTCGTGCTACGCTTGCCGGTTCTCATTGAGGGAGCGCCTATGCCGACATGCCGTCCGCTTCTCGTCGTCCGCCGCCTTTCGTCCGCCATCGTGACGGTTGCCGCAGCCAGCGTCCTGTTCGGCGCAGGCCATAGCGCCGCCGCCGAGCTGCCCGCCAAGACACTCGTTTTTTGCTCCGACGCAAGCCCGGCCGGTTTCGATCCGGCGCAATACACGACGAGCGTCGAGTTTTCGGCAGCGGCCTACACCGTCTATAACCGCCTCGTCGAATTCGAGCATGGCGGCACGAAAGTCGAGCCGGGCCTCGCGCAGTCATGGGAGATATCGGAAGACGGACGCGTCTATACGTTTCATTTGCGCCACGGCGTGAAGTTTCATACGACGTCGTATTTCAAGCCCACGCGCGAATTCGATGCCGACGACGTCGTCCGCACGTTCGAGCGCATGCTCGATCCGAACGACGCGCTGCGCAAGGCGTATCCCGTGTCGTTTCCCTACTTCGTCGACCTCGGCCTGGCCACGAATCTCGCGAAGGTGGAAAAGGTCGATCCGTACACGGTGCGCATGACGCTCCATCGCGCGAGCGCGCCGTTCTTGTCCGAGCTCGCGATGCCGTTCGCATCGATCATCTCCGCCGAATACGCCGATCGATTGATGCAAGCGGGCCGAGCCTCGGATTTGAATCGCGAGCCGATCGGCACCGGGCCGTTCATCTTTCACAGCTATGTGAAGGACGCCACGATCCGCTTCGACGGCAACGCCGAATACTGGAAGCCCGGCGTCGTGCGGGTGAGCAAGCTCGTGTTTCGGATCACGCCCGATCCGGCGGTGCGAGAGGAAGAGTTGAAAGAGGGCGAGTGCCAGGTGATGAACTATCCACGCCCTGCGGACATCGCATCGCTATCGCGCGATCCGAATCTTCAAATGCCGCATCAAGTCGGCTTCAATCTCGGCTTTCTCGCTTACAACACGGCGCACAAGCCGCTCGATAACGTCGAGGTGCGCCGCGCGCTCGATATGGCCATCGACAAGGCGGCGATCGTCAAGTCGGTCTATCAAGGCGCGGGCCAGATCGCGGTCAATCCCATGCCGCCGACGCAGTGGTCGTATGACGCCGCGCTCAAGGATCCACCGTACGATCCGGTACGCGCGAAAGCGCTACTCGCGAAAGCCGGCTATCCCGACGGCTTCACGCTCACCCTATGGGCAATGCCGGTCCAACGCCCCTACAACCCGAACGCGCGTTTGATGGCCGAGATGATTCAGGCCGATTGGGCGAAGATCGGCGTGCACGCGGTAATCGCCACGTATGAATGGGGCGAGTATGTGCGCCGCGCGCATGCCGGCGAGCATGACGCGATGCTGATCGGCTTCACGGGCGATAACGGCGATCCCGACAATTGGCTGGGCGTGCTGCTCAGCTGCGCGTCGGTGAACGGCAGCAACTTTTCGCGCTGGTGCGACAAGCCGTTCGATGATCTTATCGTCAAGGCGCGCGAGACGATCGACACGAAGGAGCGAACGCGGCTCTATACACAGGCGCAGGAAATCTTCAAGCAGCAAGTGCCGTTCACGCCGATCGCGCATTCGACCGTGTATCAGCCGCTGCGCAAGAACGTGGTCGGCTTCAAGATCGATCCGTTCGGCCCGACGCAGTTCTGGGGTGTCGGCCTGCGATAGCGACTGTCGCATCGCGCGCAAGCGCGACTAGCCGCTTCAGCAAGAAAGCGGCTTGCCGTGGCGCGCGCCGCACTTAATGATCTGCCACACCTGCGGGTTGGTGAAATAGCCGATGTGGGCTTTGCCGGTATCCTCGTACGCACCGAACCACCGTGTGGCGTTCTGCACGTAGACATTCACTGCCTGGATATTCAAGCGTTGTTCGCCGACGGCCGGCAGCTTGCGCACATACCATTTCGGCAATCCCCAACTGAGCACGTCGTCCGTGTCGTTGAAGGCAACGATATCGAGCGTGGACGATGCGCCTGTCGGCAACTGCCGAGCCTGCTGCGTCTGTCTTGCACGAGCGAACTGACGCAGCCCGCCGCATTCGCCAGGGGGCGTGCCGACCACGCCCGACGTGCCTGCCGAAGGCTGCCCCTCGCCGGCCGGTTGCGGCTGAACCCGTGGGGGCATCCTGGCGAGCCCAATGAGCGGCAACTGATTGGCCATCATGTAGACGACGGGCGAATTGGCGATCACGGAAGCCGCGAAGCGGCTCGCGGCTTCCTGCTGGCCGGCGGCGACGCTCACGCCGCCCGAGCAGGACGTCGGGTCCAGCAACGCGAGCAGGGTGTCGTAGATCACCCGGCTACCCAGGCTGTGTGTCACGAAAATGTAATGCGTGTCGGGCTCGGGTGCGGGCCAAACGCATCGCCCCGCACTCATTTGGTCGCTCAGCGCGCGGCACAGCGCTTCGGCGACACCGCTGCGCATGGCCTGCCCGTACGGGCCCATGTAGAGCACCGCATCGGCGAGCCCCCGGTCGATGAGCGCCTCCTTCATGACCCGGTTGAAGCGCTCGCGCGCCGGTGGAGCGGCGTAATAAGGCGGGACATTCGCGACGCATGCGAAAGCGGGATCGTCAGGACTCCTGAATGGTCCTGTCAGGTCGTAGCCGAGTTGCTGGCTCTTGAGCCATTGCGTGAGCGGCGAGTAAGTGATCTCGATGGCTTCGATATGTACGGCCTTGGCCGGCGCCTCCGATCGGGGCGCGAAGAGGAACGCGCGCTTGCTGAGCGCCACAAACGAATCGTCGATACGTTTGCCGCCGAGAAATTCGTTGCTGTAAATCCGTTCGGGCGGCGTGGCGTTGCCGAGCGGCGCGAAACCGACCGCGGCAAGGTTGGGGCCGGAAAGCCAGCTATTCGCGCCGAGCGCGTAGCCGGGGCACATATCGCCTATCCCGTGAATGAATACGAGCTTCAATCGAGCGGCGTGCCCGTCCGTGGTTCGAAGGTACTCGGCAAGCGGCTTGACGCTGCCGCGCGCGGGCTCGCCGCGCAACTCGCCGGGGACGGAAACGATGATGGGGCTCGTGCAGGCCGCGACGGATAGCGTGAATACGATGATCGACACCCGTGCCGGCGTCGTGAATCGGATTCGATCGAAGATCTCGCGCAAACATTCGATCGCTGCCGCCAAAACGATTCTCATGTGGTCTTCCCCGTTGGCCGGAAATACGCGTTGGTGCTATCGCATTGCTGTTCATATCGATCGCTGCGCATCGGTACGGATCAACGTAATTCATGCTTCGCGGGCGAGGCAAGGCGTTTGCGGGCGAAACGAACGAGATGGCGCGCGAGAATCGGAGCCACGCAGGCCAGTTCCCGCATATCGGCATTTGACGAAGCAACCGCACCGCTGCGGGGGAATGCGCAGGCAGTCGGCGACCCTTCCCGAAGGCAGGAATCGACGTCCGCCGTATGCACGGCCCGCACGTTCGCGAAGACGAAGGCGTGGGTGTGCGCCTCGTTGCGCGTTAAAACGGCTGTTCTATCGACTAGAGCTCGAAGTGCACGGCGATTGACAGCGAATTTTAGTGGCACTAAACATGAGGCTGGTGCAAAGTCAACGCGAGAAATTGCTGAGCGTTGACTTTCCCCGACCGCTTGTTCGGGTAATCAAAGCTCAGTAATATCCGCGTACGCTGGCCTTGGCCGGCCTGAGACCTGGAGGAAACATGAAGCAAAACACACTGTTGCGCGCTGTGCGGTTGAGCGCGATCTCGGCCGCCGCCGTGACGGTATCGCTCGCTGCGACGATCTCGCATGCGGCCGACATCCCCAACAAGACCCTTGTCTACTGCTCCGAGGGAAGCCCCGCCGGCTTCGATCCCGCGCAATACACGACGGGCACCGACTTCACCGCGAACACGTTCACGGTCTATAACCGGCTCGTCGAATTCAAGCGCGGCAGCACCGAAGTGGAGCCGGGGCTCGCCGAGAAATGGGACGTTTCGCCCGACGGCAAGGTCTATACCTTTCATCTTCGTCACGGCGTGAAGTTCCAAACGACTGACTATTTCAAGCCCACGCGCGAGTTCAACGCCGACGACGTCGTCTTCACGTTCGAGCGCATGCTCGATCCGAATCAGCCGTTCCGCAAGGCCTATCCCGCGACGTTCCCATACTTCACCGACATGGGCCTCGACAAGCTCATCACGAAGGTGGAGAAGGTCGATCCGTACACGGTGCGCTTCACCCTGAAGGAAGTGAATGCGCCGTTCATCCAAAACATGGCCATGGAATTCGCGTCGATTCTTTCGAAAGAATACGCGGATCAATTGCTGAAGGAAGGCAAGGCAGCGGACATCAACCAGAAGCCGCTCGGCACCGGCCCGTTCATCTTCAAGAGCTATACGAAAGACGCGACGATCCGCTTCACCGGCAACCCCGATTATTGGAAGCCGGGTGTGGTGAAGCTGAAGAACCTGATCTTCTCGATCACGACCGATGCGAGCGTGCGGGCGCAAAAGCTCAAGCGCAACGAATGCCAGGTCATGAGCTACCCGAATCCGACGGACATCGCCGATCTGAAGAAGTCCGCCAACATCGCGATGCCGTCGCAGGCGGGCTTCAACCTCGGGTATCTCTCGTACAACGTGACGCATAAGCCGCTCGACAACGTCGAGGTGCGCCGCGCACTCGACATGGCCATCAACAAGAAAGCCATCATCGAGTCGGTCTACCAAGGCGCGGGCCAGCCGGCCAAGGCACCGATGCCGCCGACGCAATGGTCGTATGACGGCAACCTGAAGATGGCCTCCTACGATACGGCCAAGGCGAAGGCGTTGCTCGCGAAGGCGGGTTTCCCGAACGGCTTCGACATCACGCTGTGGGCCATGCCCGTGCAGCGGCCATACAATCCGAACGCGAAGCTGATGGCCGAGATGATTCAATCCGATTGGGCGAAGATCGGCGTCAAGGCGAAGATCGTCACCTATGAGTGGGGCGAATACATCAAGCGTGCGCACGCGGGCGAAGACGACTCGATGTTGATCGGCTGGAGCGGCGACAACGGCGATCCCGACAACTGGCTCGGCACGCTGCTCGGCTGCGAGGCCGTGCACGGCAACAACTTCTCGGAGTGGTGCTACAAGCCGTTCGACGATCTGATTCAGAAGGGCCGCACGACGAACGGGCAGGACGCGCGCTCGAAGATCTACACGCAAGCGCAACAGATCTTCGCCGAACAATTGCCGTATTCGCCGATCGCGCACTCCACCATCTATCAACCGACGACGAAGAATGTCGTCGACATGCGCATCGAGCCGCTCGGCTATGCCCGTTTTGACGGCGTCAGCCTGAAGTAACGGCGATGCGGTACGCTCTTTCGGGCATGCCCGGGAGCGCCAGCACGTTCTCCGGCGACAGGGGCACCGCTCCTCGTCGCCGGTCGCGTTTTTCCTCCTGCAAGATAAAGGGACGAACCATGTTCCGATTCGTTTTACGCCGCATCGGGATGGTGATACCGACCTTCATCGGCATCACGATTCTCGCCTTTGCGCTGATCCATCTCATCCCCGGCGACCCGATCGAAGTCATGATGGGCGAGCGCGGCGTCGATCCCGCGATGCACGCGGCCGCGCTGCACCGGCTCGGGCTCGACGAACCGCTGCCGCTGCAATACATCCACTACGTGTGGCGCGCGCTGCACGGCAACCTCGGCGTTTCGATCATCACGAACACGAGCGTCATGCAAGAGTTTCTCGCGCGTTTTCCGGCCACCGTCGAACTGTCGATTTGCGCGATGATCTTTGCGCTCGTCATCGGCTTACCGGCCGGCGTCGTCGCGGCGCTCAAGCGCGGCACCGTTGTCGATCACGGGGTCATGGGCACCGCGCTTGCGGGCTATTCGATGCCGATCTTCTGGTGGGGCCTCATCCTCATCATGTTGTTTTCCGTCGCATTGGGATGGACGCCGGTGTCGGGCCGCATCGCCGTCGAATACGACATTCCTCACGTGACGGGCTTCATGTTGATCGATGCGCTGCTCGCGCCCGACGAAGGCTCGTTCAAATCGGCCGTGAGCCATTTGATCTTGCCCGCGATCGTGCTCGGGACGATTCCGCTCGCTGTCGTGGCGCGCATGACGCGCTCGTCGATGCTGGAAGTGCTGCGCGAGGATTACATTCGGACAGCTCGCGCGAAGGGGCTCTCGCCCGTGCGCGTCATCGTCGTTCATGCGCTGCGCAATGCACTGATTCCGGTCGTGACCGTGATTGGCCTTCAAGTTGGCACATTGCTGGCCGGGGCGGTGTTGACCGAGACGATCTTCTCGTGGCCCGGCATCGGCAAGTGGCTCATCGATGCGATTAGCCGGCGCGACTATCCGGTCGTGCAAGGCGGCATCCTGATGATCGCATCGCTCGTGATCGTCGTGAATCTTTGCGTCGACTTGCTCTACGGCGTGCTCAATCCTCGCATTCGCCATACGCGCTAAAGGAGCCCGCAACCATGGCAGATATTCAAAACACGGTTCCTCAGAGCGTCACGCCGCCCAGCGGACGCGCACTCGCGCTGCGCGAGTTCTGGAGCAACTTCTCGCGCAATCGCGGCGCCGTCGCGGCCGGCATCATTGTGCTGGTGCTCGTGATCGTCGCCATCTTCGCGCCGCTGATCGCGCCGCACAGCCCGGTCGAGCAATACCGCGATTACGTCAAGATTCCGCCCGCCTGGCTAGACGGCGGCAACTGGAAGTTCGTGCTCGGCACCGACGAAGCGGGCCGCGACATCTTGTCCCGTCTCATGTACGGCGCGCGCATGTCGTTCTGGATCGGCTGCGTGTCGGTCGTGCTCGCGTTGCTGCCGGGCATCGTGCTCGGGCTATGCGCGGCGTTCTTCGGCTGGGCCGATACGCCGATCATGCGCGCGATGGACGTACTGCTCGCCTTGCCGTCGCTGCTGCTCGCAGTCGCCGTTGTCGCCATCATCGGCCCGGGGCTGACGAACACGATGTTCGCGATTGCGATCGTTGCGCTGCCCGGCTATGTGCGCTTGACGCGCGCCTCGGCGCAGGGCGAGCTGCAAAAGGAGTACGTGACCGCTTCGCGCGTGGCCGGTGCCGGCACGCCTCGGCTCATGTTCTCGCAGGTGCTGCCCAACTGCACGGCGCCGCTGATCGTGCAGGCGACGCTCGGCTTTTCGTCGGCGATTCTCGATGCGGCCGCACTCGGCTTCCTTGGCCTTGGCGTGCAGCCGCCCACGGCCGAATGGGGCGCGATGCTCGCATCGGCGCGCGACTATATCGACAATGCCTGGTGGATAGTGACGATGCCCGGCATGGCGATTCTCATTTCGGTGCTCGCGATCAATCTGCTCGGCGACGGGCTGCGCGACGCGCTCGATCCGAAACTGAAACGGATGGCCTAACCATGAACAATCTCCTGACCATCCGCAACTTGGCGGTGACGTTCGGCGGCGCACCGGCTGTCGACGGCATGAGTTTGACCGTTGCGCCGGGCCAGGTCGTGGGCGTCGTCGGCGAATCGGGCTCGGGCAAGAGCGTGACGATGATGGCGCTCATGGGCCTCATCGACGCGCCCGGGGTCGTCACCGCCGACGAAATCACCTTCGACGGCAAGGATTTGCTGAACGCATCGGCGAAAGCGCGCCGCAAGATCGTCGGCAAGGACATCGCGATGGTGTTCCAAGACGCGTTGACGAGCCTCAATCCGAGCTACACCGTCGGCTATCAAATCAAGGAAGTGCTGCGGCTGCACGAAGGGCTGCGCGGCGCGGCGCTCGATCGGCGTGCGCTCGAATTGCTCGATCAGGTGGGCATTCCCGATGCCAAGGGCCGCATCGGGGCATTTCCGCACCAACTCTCGGGCGGAATGAACCAGCGCGTGATGATCGCGATGGCCGTGGCGTGCAACCCGAAGCTGTTGATCGCGGACGAACCGACGACGGCGCTCGACGTGACGATCCAAGCGCAAATCATGGATCTGCTGGTCGCGCTGCAAAAAGAGCGGGGCATGGCGCTCGTGCTGGTCTCGCACGATCTGGCCGTGGTCTCGCAAGTGGCCCAGCGCGTCGCGGTCATGTATGCCGGCGAAGTGATCGAGACGAATCGGGTGCCCGATATCTTCGCCAGGCCGCATCATCCCTATACCGAGGCGTTGCTCGCCGCGATTCCCGAGCACAATCGCGGGGCGAAGCGGCTCGCCGCGCTGCCCGGGATGGTGCCGGGCCGAGACGATCGCCCGCACGGGTGCTTATTCGCGCCGCGCTGCAAGTATGTCGTGGACGATTGTCTCAAGGGGCGGCCGTCGCTCGATCAGGTCGAGGCGAACAACGTACTTGCCCGCGCCCGCTGCATCAAACCTTTGAACCTCGAAGCAACCCACTCGGATACGACGCACCACGGAGGCGCCCAATGAACGCAGTACCGGAAGTGACGCGCGCGCCGCGGCATGAAGCGGATCTCGTACTCGTCGCGGATCGGCTCACCAAGCACTACGACGTGCGGCGCGGCATGTTCGGCCATGCGACGGTCAAGGCGCTGAACGGTGTGTCGTTTTCGCTCGCGCGCGGCAAGACGCTCGCCGTCGTGGGCGAGTCGGGCTGCGGCAAATCGACGCTCGCCCGTCAGTTGACGATGATCGAGGTGCCCACGTCGGGACGCTTGGTCGTGGAAGGCGAGGACGTGGCGGGTGCCGATTCGGCCAAGCTCGCGCAGTTTCGCCGCCGCGTGCAGATGGTGTTCCAGAATCCGTTCGCTTCGCTCAATCCGCGCAAGACGGTCGAGCAGACGCTCTCGGAGCCGCTCGTCATCAATGCCCAGATGAGTGCGGCCGAACGCGCGGGCCGCGTCGCGCAGATGATGCGCACGGTCGGGTTGCGTCCGGAACACGCAAAACGCTACCCGCACATGTTTTCCGGCGGACAAAGGCAGCGGATTGCCGTCGCTCGTGCGATGATTCTGGATCCGCGCATCGTGGTGGCGGACGAGCCCGTTTCGGCGCTCGACGTTTCCATTCAGGCGCAAATCCTCAATCTGTTTATGGACTTGCAAGCGCAGTTCAAGACGAGCTACGTCTTTATTTCGCACAACTTGGCCGTCGTCGAGCATATTGCCGACGACGTCATGGTGATGTATTTCGGCGGCGTGGCCGAACTCGGCGATAAAAAGACGATCTACGCCAACCCGCGGCATCCCTACACGCGTTCGCTGATGTCGGCCACACCCGCTATCTTCGAGGCCGATCGGCGCACGCAGATCAAGCTGCAAGGCGAAATGCCGTCGCCGCTCAATCCGCCTTCGGGCTGCACGTTCCATCAGCGCTGCCCGTATGCCATCGAGCGGTGCCGCGTGGAAGAACCCAAACTTCGGGAAGTGGACGGCCGGCTCGTGTCGTGTCACCGCGCCGAGGAGGTGGGGGAATCGGATGGCTGAAGCGCGGGCGGCGCGTAGTGGTGCGCGCCGCCCGCGCGAGGGCGCCATCGCGGCTGTCCTCGCGCGGCGGGCGCGGGCCTATCCGCGAGGTATGTGGGCGCTCGTGCTCACGTTCATCTTCACGCTATCGCTCGATCCGCGCTCCGGCGGGCCCATCTCGCCGGCCTACGCGGGGCCCGCCGCCGCACCCGTCGCACAAGCGGCGCCGGGCGTACCCACGGCGGCTGCGTCGCCGAGCGCGACGATTCCCGGCTTTCATGGGCCGCCCCCCGGCTTGGACAGCACGAGCGCGAGCGGGCCCGTGCGCGCCGAGCCGGCTCACATGCCGTTTTACATCGCGACGAAGGGCGCGACGACGATCTACGTCCTCGGAACGCTGCATGTCGGCGATCCTTACGATTACCCGCGCACTCAGCCGTTTCGGCCGCCGATCATGGCGGCGCTGCGCGCTTCGCCGACGCTCGCACTCGAAATTTCCCCCGACGACCTCCTGGAATCGCAGGATGACGTTTCGAAATACGGCGTCTGTTCGTATGCCTGCCTGCCGCGCTTGTTGCCGGACGCCATCATGCGCAAGCTCGCGTACCGTTTGCGCGACAATCCGGCGGCGCTTGCGGAAATCAAAAAGACGCGGCCTTGGCTCGCCGCCTTGCTCGTCGAAACTTACGATTCGCTGGCGGCCGGGCTGCAAACCGAATACGGGACGGAGGCGCAGCTCGAAAACGTCTATTTGCCCACCAAGGGCAAGATCATCGGTTTAGAGACGCTTGCCGAGCAGATGCGGGCATTCACGCATCTGTCGCTGGCCGAGCAGCGCGAGATGCTGGCGCAGGATCTGGCGCAGACGCCGGCGCAGAACATGGACGACGTCAAAGCGCTGCACCGGCTTTGGCGCGTGGGCGATGCCGATGCGATCGCGGCGTGGGCGGCGGCGAAATCGGAGCGGCTCGCGCGCACGCCGGCTGTTGCTCGGGCGCTTGATAACCGCATTGTCTTCGTACGCAACGTGCGCTTCGCATTGAGGATGGTGGCGCTCGCCGCGCCGAATCGCCCGCTTTTCGTGGCGATCGGCGCGCTGCACTTGGGTGGGCCGAGAGGGGTGCTCGCGCTGTTGCGGCAGCGGGGGTTTACGGTTGAGGCGGGGTGAGTGGCCGGGCGCTAAACGTCGATGGCTCACCATGGGCGGCTCCATTTTCATGTCGCCGCTGAGGTTCATCAATTCAACAGCTCAGACGCCCACTCACCTGAACATGAACGCATTCAGCAACACGATGTTCAAAATCAACAGCAACACCCCCGTCGGCGCTTGGGCCTTAATGACGGCATTCTTATCCGGCAACTCGAGCAGCGCCGCAGGCACGACGTTGTAGTTCGCCGCCATCGGCGTCATCAGCGTGCCGCAGTACCCGGAGAACATCCCGATCGCCACCATCACGGCCGGGTTGCCATGAAACACGTTCACTAGAATCGGCACGCCGACGCCGCCCGTCATCACCGGGAACGCGGCGAAGCCGTTGCCCATCACCATCGTGAACAGGGCCATGCCGACGCAATAAACGGCCACGGCCACGAAGCGGTAATCCAGGTTCACGTAAGCCGTCGCGACGTGCGCCACGGCTTTGCCGACACCCGCATCGGCGAACACCAGCCCGAGCATCCCGAGCATCTGCGGCAGCACGGCCGCCCATGAGAGCGCATCGATCAGGCGCCGTGCCTCCTTGGCCGATTGCCCCACCGAATCTCGCGTGACGAAGCAAGCCACGGCCAATGCGACGACACATCCGATGCCGAAGCCCACGAGCGTGGTGTTCTTCGGATCGATGAGCGGCGTCCCGCCTACGACGAGTCGCCCCGCCAACAGCGTGACGATGACCGTCACGACAGGGATCATCAAAGCGGGCACGAATAGCACATTGCCAAGCCGCTTCGCACTCGCCTCACGCGCTTCATCGCTCGGCATGTTCGGCTTGGCGCCAAGCACGCCGCCAAAGCCCGCGATCACAGCCATCGCGATGACGAGCACACCGACGAGCTCGACCGGCAGTTTGTCGCCGATGAGAAAGATCAATGCATAAATGATCCAAAACCCCCCGGCCGCGAAGCGGCGCGGATGCGCTTTGTCCGTCACGATCATGGCGCCGACGACGAGCAGCAGTACGCCGACGAGCCAAAACAGATGGGTGAGCAGGAGCGTCATTTTTATTCCTCCACGGCGTGAATCGATGGTTGTGCGACTGAGCCCGCGGCGAGCGGCGTATCGCTCGCCGAGTCGGCAGTGGGGATCCGCCCGCCGCGCCCAAGCTCCTTGTCGAGGCGCCGATCCAGCAAATACAGCCGCACGCTATGGATGACGAATGCGCCCAGCGCCGTTGGCATGCCCCAGACGGCCACGTGCATCGGCGCTACCGTAATGCCGGCCTCCTTCAAGAACGTCACCATGAGTACGATCGCGCCGAATGCGACGAAGATGTCCTCGCCGAAGAACAAGCCGATGTTGTCGGTCGCGGCCGAGAAGGCGCGCAGCCGGTAGCGCACGGCATCGGAGAGCTTGCCGTAGCGTGCTTCCGTCGCGCCTTCCGCCATCGGTGCGAGCAGCGGCCGCACCATCTGCGGGTGGCCGCCGAGCCCTGTCAGGCCGACGGCCGCCGTGAGCTCGCGCACGAGCAAGTAGACGATCAACAGGCGCCCGGCCGTGGCCGCTCGAATGTTGGAGATCCACATCTGCGCGCGCTCGCGCAGCCCGTGCCGCTCGAGCAAGCCGATGACGGCGAGCGGCAGCAAGATGATGAGCGGAATATTGCGCGTTTTGAGAAAGCCGGTGCCGATGGCGGCAAGCAATCGGTCAGGCGGGAAATGCGCGCACAGCGGGGTGACGATCGCGGCGCAAGCGACGATCAACATCGGATTGAAGCGCAGGAGGAAGCCGGCGATGATGACGGCAACCCCCAATAACGGCCATAAGTTGGTTTGCATCTTTTGTCTCCATAACAACGTCTTTTTAGTCTTTCTCGTTTCCTTCTTTTCGAACCACCACAACGCCCGTCAAACGAGCGCGGCCTTCCTCCTAGGCCGCACGAAGCGAATACCTCAGCGCGTGAGCGTCGATACCGCTCGCACTTCGACGCCGTTCTCCTCGAGCGTGCGGCGCAACTTGCGCGCGAACGCCAAGGCGTGCGGCCCATCTCCGTGCAGGCACAGCGTGCGTACGTCGAGCGGCACCCAACCGCCCGTCACAGCGCGCACGCGCTTGTCGCGCACCATCGAGAGCACATGCGCGAGCATCACATCGTCGTCGTCGATCAACGCGCCGGGCTCGTTGCGCGGCACGAGCGAGCCGTCGTCGCGGTAGCCTCGGTCGGCGAACCCTTCCTCGACGGCGACGAGCCCTGCTTCGCGCGCCATCGCGATGAAATGGCTGCCCGCTAGGCCGTATACCGCGACCGATGGATCGAAGTCGTGCACGGCCGAAATGATGGCCTCGGCGATCGCGGAATCGCGCGCGGCCTGGTTGTACAGCGCCCCGTGCGGTTTTAGATGCGCGACACGGACACCCTCGGCTTGTGCGATCGCCGATAGTGCGCCGAGTTGATAAAGGATGCCGGCGTAGATGTCGTCGGCCGGCAGATGCATTTCCTTGCGCCCGAAATTGGCGGGATCGTGGAAACTCGGGTGAGCGCCGATCGACACGCCTTGCCGCACGGCAAGCCGCACGCAGTCGCGCATCGCGTTGGCCCCCCCGGCATGCCAGCCGCAGGCGATGTTCGCCGAGCTGACGAGGCCAAGTAGTGCTTCGTCGGCGTCGCCGCCTTCGCCGAGATCGGCGTTCAAATCGATATTCATGACTTCCTCGTTACAAAACCTTCAAGCGGCGCGCGACAGACGTTGCATCCGCTCTTCATGCATGGCGATCGCGGCATCGATCTGGCGCAGATAGGCGTGCTCCTCCGAGAGCGCATGGCGCGCTTCCTCCCGGGTCGTGCGCACGAAGCGCACGGACGCGCCGAGCCTCACTTGCGCAAGCTTCCATAAATCGGCCGCGATCACGACGGCGATGCGAGGATAGCCCCCCGTCGTCTGCGCGTCGCTCATGAGTACGATCGGTTGCCCGTTGCCGGGAACTTGAATGGTGCCGGGCAACACCGCATGCGAAAGTAGCTCGGCTTGCTGTTCGCGTACGAGCGCGGTGCCCTGCAAGCGGTAGCCCATCCGGTTGCTGTTCGGCGTCACTCGCCACTCGTCGGCCCAGAACGCCGCGCGGGCCGCTTCGCCGAACATGTCGTATTCGGGGCCGCGCAGCACGCGGATGAGCTCCGCGCGTTCGGCGCCGACCGGGTGCTTGCCGCGACGCATCGGCTCGCGTGCCACCTGGGCGAATCGGCACCACTGCGGTGCTTTCACCCCGAACGCCGGCGCATCGGCCGCCGTCGCTCTGCCTTGGTGGAGCGTGCTTTGCCCGATCGGCAGGCGGTCACCGTCGCGCAGCTTGCGTCCGCCGAGCCCGCCGAAACCGGCGCGCAGATCGGTGCTGCGCGAGCCGAGCACGGGTACGACGTCGATTCCGCCTCGCACGCACACGTAGCCGCGCATGCCGCGCGTGGGCCCCAAGAGCAGCAATTCCTGCCCCGCTGCGACCGGCAGGCTCCACCACATGTGCACGGGCGAGCCGTCGAGTGTGGCGCTAAATTGCGCGCCGGTGATCGCGATCCGCGTCGCCCGGTTGAAACGCAGCGCTATTGGCCCGACCGTCAGTTCGATCGCGGCCGCCTGCGGCTCGTTGCCGACGAGACGGTTGCCGACTTCGAGCGCAAGCGTGTCGAGCGCGCCGGCCTTTGCGATGCCAAGGTGCCGGTACCCCGCGCGGCCGAGATCCTGTAACGAAGAGAGCACGCCGGCACGCAGTACGTCGATCATCGAACGATCTCCAAGACGGTGAAGCGTACGCGATCGCCCGGTTGCAGCAGGGTGGGCGGGGTTCTTGCCGGATCGAACAGGGACGACGGCGTGCGCCCGATCAGCTGCCAGCCGCCCGGCGACGCGGCCGGATAAATGCCCGTTTGCGCGCCGCCGATGGCGACCGAGCCGGCCGGCACTTCCAGCCGCGGTACCGCGCGGCGCGGCATATGCAACGAGGCATCGAGCCCGCCGAGGTACGCGAAACCCGGCTGAAAACCGACGAAAAACACGATGTATTCGGCGCTGGCGTGGCGTCGGACGACTTCTTCGACATCGAGCCCCGTGTGGGCGGCTACGGCTAGCAGATCGGGGCCGTCCTCCCCGCCGTAGCGCACGGGGATCTCGATCTCGCGCGTGGAAGGCCTTACGGCCAGCGCCCGATGCCACGCCGCCGAAAGCGCGGACGCGAGCGCTTCCAAATCGGCAGACAGCGGATCGAAAACGATCGTCAGGTTGTTCATGCCGGGCACGATATCGACGACGCTCGGCCATTCCCGCACGGATTGCGCGAGCGCCCAGATGCGCTCCTGACATTCGAGCGTGGCGCTGCCTGGCGCCTCGCACACGAGTGCACTGTCGCCAAACGGGTAGATTCGAGGTTCTGTCATCGCAGTGTGCGTCGGGCGCTCCCAAGCAAGATCGGCGGGCACCCCGCTCGAACGTCAATGTGTTGAGGCCGCATTATCGATAAATTATCGACATTTTACCCATAAGCGTTTTTGCTAGTAACGGTCGGCGCCAGGGCGGCTTACACTTCGCAGACCTTTTTTTCGTCATCAGCGTTTTCGTTGCCGTCATGTCGCGCCATCCGACCAAGATCGTCTCTTCCGAACACCTCGTCTCCGAGACGAGCGTCGAGCTCTCGGAATTCGAATACGGTCTGATCATGGCCAGCAACGCCTTCAACCGCTGGATGGTGCGATGCATGTCGGCGGCCGGCGCGAAGGACATGACGGCCATCGAAGTGTCGTTGTTGCATCACGTCAGCCATCGCGAGCGCAAGAAAAAACTCGCCGACATCTGCTTCGTGCTCAATATCGAGGACACGCACGTCGCGACATACGCGTTGAAGAAGCTCGTGAGTAGAGGGTATGTGGAAAGCGAAAAAACCGGCAAGGAAGTCTTCTTCTCAGCGACCACGGCCGGACGAGAACTGTGCGACAAGTACCGCGAAGTGCGAGAAAGCTGCCTCATCGCGGCATTGAAAGAGAGCGGGCTCGCCAACGAGCAGATCGGTGAAGCCGCCCAACTGATGCGAAATGCGTCGGGTCTCTACGATACCGCCGCGCGTGCCGCCGCGTCTCTCTAAATCCGAAATCCGAAGTTCCCATCCGCGCCTGACGAAGCGAGCGCCCGGATGCGCCGCGCTCTACGATACCCGCGCCTCGCGCGCGGTGGCGAACCAACCCGCGTCGGTGACGACCGCATCGAGCGGCACGTCATGCACTTCGCGCGGCAGCGTGGCTCGGCACGCCTCGTAAGCGATGCCGAGCGTGACGGGCGTGGCGGCGCCCGGCCAGGCCGCGAGCGTGCGATCGTAGTAGCCGCCGCCGTAGCCGAGCCGATAGCCGTCGCCGTCGAAGCCCACGCAAGGCACGAGCAGCAGATCGGGCAACACGGCCCGCGCCGGCTGTGGCTCGGGGATGCGATGGTGCCCGATGCGCATCGGGGTATCCGGCGTCCACGCATGAAACTCCAGCGCGCACCCTTTCATCGCGACGACGGGCAGCGCGGCTTGGCGGCGCGCGTCTTGCGCGAGCCAATCCTCGACGATCGCGCGCGCATCGAACTCTCCCGCGAGCGGCCAATAAAATCCCACTGTGTGGGGGCCGTAACGCTCGAGCGCCTCGCGCAGATGAACGGCGAGCGATGGGTCGGCACGGCCTTGCGCGGCGGTCTCGCCGCGCGCGCGAAGCAAGCGTTTTCGCAGCTCGGCTTTCGATTCCGCCTGAGGGTTGCGTGCTATGCTTTCGCTCACTTTTTCGCTCCTCGAATTCGCTCAGAACCACGATGTCAAAACGCTTTGCCCGAGTATATCGTGCGGCCGCTTTCGCTCTAGCCGCCGTTGCGCTCGTCGCCTGCGGCACGGCCTCCGCCGGCCGCCACGTCCATCCGAGCGCGGCACTCACGGACGACCAGATTTTTGTGCGCCTGCGCGAGGCGGCACGCAACAACGACGCGGCGCGGGCGGCGCAGCTCGCGGCGATGATTCCGGACTATCCCGCGCCGTCGTACCTCGAGTACTTCCAACTCAAACCGCAACTGTTCGACGGCAGCGGCCACGCGCGCCTTGACGCGCCGGACGAACCGGTGCTGTCGTTCTTGCAGCGTCATGACGGCGAAGCGATCGCCGATCGCATGCGCAACGATTACTTGGTGGTGTTGGGCGCGCGCCACGATTGGCGCGACTTCGATGCCCAATATGCGCGCTTCGTGCTCAACGACGATACGCAAGTAAAGTGCTATGCGCTCGAGTCTCGCGCCGCGCGCGGCGAGGACGTGAGCGACGCGGCGCGCGCGCTGCTCGTCGAGCCCAGATGGTACGGCGACGGCTGCGTCGATCTGATCACCGCGCTGGCCGCGAACCACCAATTCAGCGATGAAGACGTCTGGCAGCAGATCCGCCTGGCGTACGAGCAAAACGCGACCAACACCGGCAGCCGGCTGTTCGACGCGCTCGGTGCCGAGCGTCCGGATCAAAAGCTCATCGATGAGGCGACGAGCGCGCCCCCGCTCGTGCTCGCGCGTGGCGTGGGACACGATTCGGCTTCGCATGCGCTCGCGCTGCTTGCCATCACGACGATGGCGCGCAACGATGCCGTGACGGCCGCCGCCACGTTTGCGACGATCGCGCCGTCGCTGTCGCTGGCCGAGCGCGCGATCGGCTGGGGCACGATCGGTTTTCAGGCCGCTGTGCGTCGGGTGCCCGGCGCGGTGGATTGGTATCGCCTTTCGGCGAACGCGCCGCTGTCCTATCCGGCCTACATGTGGCGCACGCGCAGCGCGCTGCTGGCTGGCGATTGGAATATGGTGCGCTGGTCGATCGAACAGATGCCGAGCGCGTTGCGCAATCGGCCCGCGTGGATCTACTGGCACGCGCGCGCGCTCGAGAAAAGCGGCAGCCCCGAGGATAAAGCGCTCGCCACGCAAGAATTCGAGCGCATCGCATCGGGCTTCGACTTTTACGGCCAACTCGCCACCGAGGCGCTCGGCCGCAAGATCACCGTGCCGCCGAAGGTGTCGGTGACCGACGCCGAAATCGATGCCGTGAGCCACACGCCCGGGTTCGAACTCGCACGTCGTTTCTACGCCTTGAACTTGCGGCTCGAGGGCAATCGCGAATGGAATTGGCCGCTGCGCGGCATGACCGATCGTCAACTGTTGGCGGTGGCGGAGTATGCGCGCCGCATCAAGCTGTACGACCGCACCGTCAATACGGCCGATCGAACGCAAACCGAACATGACTTTTCGTTGCGCTATCTGGCGCCGTTCCGCGACATCGTGGAGCGCGATGCGAAGTCGACGGGGCTCGACGTCGAATGGGCTTACGGGCTCATTCGCCAAGAATCGCGGTTCATCATCAATGCGCAATCGGAAGTCGGCGCCGGTGGCCTGATGCAACTCATGCCGGCCACGGCCCGGATGGTGGCGCGCAAGATCGGGCTCGGGCCGCTCGGCCCCGGGCAACTGAACGACATGGATACGAACATCTTGCTCGGCACGACGTATCTATCGATGATCTACAATCAGTTCGACGGTTCGGCTGTGCTCGCCACGGCCGGCTACAACGCGGGGCCTGGCCGCCCGCGCCAATGGCAGGCGACCTTGCAGCGCCCCGTCGAAGGCGCGATTTTTGCGGAGACGATCCCGTTCAACGAAACGCGCGACTACGTGAAGAACGTGCTGTCGAACACGGTCTACTATGCGGCGCTGTTCGAGGGCCGTCCGCAATCGCTGAAGGAGCGCCTCGGCGTGATCTTGCCGCAGCCCCAATACCGCTGGCCGTTCGAGTTGGCATGCGCGCATGCCAGCGGTGCTTGTCGCGGCGGCCGCCCGCAAGGAGTCGAAAATGCGACATCAGTCCATTGCGTTGTTCGGCGGGTCCGGCTTCATCGGCTCTCATCTTGCCAATGCGCTTGTCGCGGCCGGCAAGCGCGTACGCATCGCCACGCGCAAGCGCAGCCATGCGGGCCACCTCACGTTGCTGCCGCTCGATGTCATCGAACTCGACGTATTCGATCCCGTCGAACTCGCGCGATTCGTCGAAGGCGCGGACGCCGCGATCAATCTCGTCGGCACGCTGCATGGCCGGCGCGGCCAGCCCTACGGGCCCGAATTCGCCAAACTGCATGTCGAACTGCCATCGAAGATCGCGGCGGCCTGCGAAGGCAAGGGCGTGCATCGGCTTATTCATCTGAGCGCAATCAACGCCGACTCGAAAGGCCCGAGCATGTATCTGCGCTCGAAGGGCGATGGAGAAAAAGCCGTGTTGGCGGCGGCTCAACTCGCGACGACGATCTTCCGGCCTTCGGTCGTTTTCGGCCCGGAAGACCGGTTTCTCAATACGTTCGCCGCGCTCGCGCGCATCTTTCCCGTGCTGCCGCTCGCCAAGCCCGACGCGAAGTTCCAGCCTATCTATGTCGGCGATGTCGTCAAGGCGATCATCGAGACGCTCGAGCTCGACGCCGCACACGGGCGCATCTACGAACTCGGCGGCCCGACTGTCTATACGCTCGAATCGATCGTGCGCCTGTGCGCCGAGATGGCCGGCCGCCATCCACGCATCGTGCGATTGCCCGACGCGCTCGCCTATATGCAAGCACTGACGTTCGAGCGGATGCCCGGCGAGCCGCTGATCACACGCGACAACCTGGATTCGATGTCGCTCGATGCAGTCATGAGCGGGCCGCTCGATAGCGAGCTGAATCTCGAGCCGGCTACCATCGAGGCCATCGCGCCGCTTTACCTGAACGACGCCTCGCTGCGCTCGCGTTTCGGTGTGTTTCGCGCCACGGCGGGACGCTGAAGCCGCGCCCGCCGGTAGTAGGCGATAAACGGTGTGCGATAAGCGATAGGCAGCGACAGCCAGCGAGCCCAGGTGCAAAGCGCGTAACCGAGCGCCGATCGCGCGCTCATGGCAACATTGCCACGCTTCGATTCACTTTCGTCCGTTCGATCAACGCTTTTTCCGGTGGCGTATGAAACTCATCATTGGTGATAAGAACTACTCTTCCTGGTCTTTCCGGCCATGGGTCATGATGAAACAAATGGGCATTGCCTTCGACGAAATCATCGTGCCGCTGCGCGAGGCCGACACGAAGGCACGCATTCTCGAACATTCGCCCTCGGGCAAGGTGCCGTGCCTCGTCACCGACGAGGGGCAGTCGATCTGGGAGACGCTGGCGATTCTCGAAACGCTCGCCGAACGCTATCCGCAGCAAGGCGTATGGCCGAGCGATGCGAGCGCCCGCGCCCATGCTCGGGCGATCTCGAGCGAAATGCACGCCGGCTTCGCCGATTTGCGTACGACTATGTCGATGAATGTGCGCGCGCAGCGGCCCGGTCAAGGCGCCACGCCCGGCACGCTCGCCGATGTGGCACGCATCGATGCGATATGGAGCGAGTGTCTCGCGCGCTACGGCGGCCCCTTTCTATTCGGTGAAGCATTTTGCGCCGCCGATGCGATGTACGCGCCGGTCGTATCGCGTTTCATCACTTATGCGCCGCCGCTCTCGGAGGCGGCACGCGCCTATGTCGAGCGCGTGAGCGCACTACCGGCCGTGCGCGAGTGGTTCGACGCCGCGCGCCGCGAGACGCACCGGCTCGCCGATCTCGACGACGACGCATGAAGATCTACGCAGTAGGCGGTGCGATTCGCGATGCGCTGCTCGGCGTGCCTGTCTACGACCGCGATTACGTGGTCGTGGGCGCCACGCCCGAGCAAATGGTCGCGCAGGGCTATCGTCCCGTCGGTAAGGATTTTCCGGTCTTCCTGCATCCCGACACGCACGAGGAATACGCGCTCGCGCGGACCGAGCGCAAGACGGCGGCGGGGTATCACGGGTTCCAGGTCTACTACGCGCCCGACGTCACGCTTGAAGAGGATCTCGCCCGGCGCGACTTGACGATCAACGCGATGGCGCGCGAAGTGCGGCCCGATGGCGAGTTGATCGGCCCGGTGATCGATCCGTTCGGCGGGCAGCGCGATTTACGCGACCGGTGCTTCCGCCATGTGGGCGAGGCGTTCGTCGAAGACCCGGTGCGTATTCTGCGCGTGGCGCGTTTCGCGGCGCGCTTCCACGATTTCACGCTTGCGCCCGAAACGCTCGCGCTGATGCGGGCGATGACCGCGGCGGGCGAAGTGGACGCGCTCGTGCCCGAACGCGTATGGCAGGAGATTTCGCGCGGGCTGATGGAGCGCAAGCCGTCGCGGATGTTCGAGGCGCTGCGCGAATGCGGCGCACTCGCGCGCGTGCTGCCGGAGGTCGATGCGCTCGCCGGGGTGCCGCAGCGCGCGGATTATCACCCCGAAGTGGATACGGGCGTGCACGTCATGATGGTCGTGGATTACGCGGCGGCGCGCGGCTACGCGTTGCCGGTGCGCTTCGCCGCGCTGACGCACGATTTGGGCAAGGCCACGACGCCCGAAGATGTCCTGCCGCGCCATATCGGGCACGAAGGACGCAGCGTCGATTTACTGCGGCCGTTGTGCGAGCGATTGCGCGTGCCGAACGAGTGCCGCGATTTGGCGCTGCTCGTCGCCCGCGAGCACGGCAACATTCATCGCGTGATGGAGATGGGCGCGCAAGCGCTCGTGCGGCTGTTCGAGCGTTGCGACGCGCTGCGCAAGCCGGCTCGGTTCGCGGAAGCGTTGCAGGCCTGCGAATCGGACGCGCGCGGCCGTCTCGGGTTCGAGACGCGCGAGTATCCGCAAGCGGATCGGCTGCGCGTCGCGTTGACGGCCGCACGCAGCGTGGACGCGGGCGCGGTGGCGCAGGCGTTTGCGGGCGAGCCGGCGAAGATCAAGGACGCCGTGCATCAGGCGCGGGCGAAGGCGGTGGCCGAAGCGCTCGGGAGCGGGGCGGGGCCTGTTGACGGTTGAGCAGGGTGCCGCGCGCCATCGAAATTGCGGGTGACATCGCCGCTCGTCAGGACGCCCGAGTCATTCGCGAACGCCGTGGCGCGCCGAGCCGGCTCGGCATGAACGGCACTTCGCTCGCTATAGCGTATGCGTCCGATCCCCGCGCGCGAACGCGTCGATTGCCCGGTCGATGCCGCGGGAAAACGCGATCACCTTGAACAGTTCGCCCATTTCCGCCTCGGAGATGAGCTTGTGCACGGCGTTCGCCGCAGGCAGGAAATGGGCCGCATCGGCCGGATCGATTTCGGATAGAACATCGGTGATGCCAGCGTTCATCAGAAAGCGAGCCTGCGAGGTATAGCCGAGCAGATCGGCCCCCGTTTCCACACCCGCTTCAGCGATGCGCGTGAATTCCACGTGGGCCGTGATGTCTTGCAGCCCGGGATAAAGGAACGGATCGCCGTGCGAGCGATGCCGGTAGTGGCACATCAGCGTGCCTTCGGTGCGTTGCGGGTGGAAATACTCCCCGCGCGGGAAACCGTAATCGATGAAAAACGCAGCGCCGCGCGTGAGCATCGAGCAGACGGTACGCGTGAAACCCGCGCCGGCCGGGTGGGCCTCCGCGACATAATCGAGTTCCGGATCGACCTCGGCGTCCAGTTGCGCGAGCAGCACGGCGTCTTCCTTCGCCAGCGTGACCGAGGGCGCATTCAACGCGCGCGCCTCGAAACGGAGCTCGCCGGTCTCGCTAACGCCCACGCCGCGCGCGTGCCATACGCCGCCCGTGCGCGCAAAGAGTTGGATCGGCATTGCATCGAGTACTTCGTTGCCGACGACGACCCCTTCGAACTGCTCGGGCAGCGCGTCGAGCCAGCGGACGCGCGAGGCGAGCGGCCCTGCCAGCGCTTCGATCGTTTCGCGTTGGCGCGCCCGCAACTCGCCCGACAGATCGACGATCGTATAGCTATCGAGCGGCGTGCCTTGTGCTTCGAAAGCTTCGAACGCCGACAGAATGCCGGCCGCGAGCCGTCCGGTGCCGGCACCGAACTCCATCAGCGCACGCGTGCCGCTTGCGTCGAGCGCTTGAGCCAGTGCCCGAGCGAGCGTGCGCGCGAAAAGCGGGGACAACTCCGGCGCCGTGACGAAATCGCTGCCGTCCTCGGCCAACCGGCCGAACTTGCGCGCGCCGCCGCTGTAGTAGCCAAGGCCTGGCGTGTAAAGCGCCAGCTCCATGTAGCGGTCGAACGGCAGCCAGCCGCCGGCGGCCGCGATCGCATCGCGGATCTGCGCGGTCAGCTCGGCACTGGCGCCGAGCGCATCGGCGCTCGGAACGGGTAAACTAGCGGGTTCGTGAGCATTTTGATTCATTCCGGCATTGTAAATGACCGTCTCCGTCGATCCTCGCCCTGACACCGGCTCCGTCGTGTCGCCCTCGCGCGTCGTGCTCGTGACGGGCGCGGCGCGGCGTATCGGACGCGCGCTCGCTCTTGGCTTCGCGGCCAAGGGCTGGGATGTCGCCGTCCACTATGGGGCGTCCCGAGACGATGCCGATTCGCTCGTCGCGCAGATTCACGATCTCGGCCGCCGCGCGGTGGCGCTGACCGCCGATCTGGCGGTCGAGGCCGAGGTGGCGGGGCTCGTCGCGGCTTGCACGCAAGCGCTCGGGCGTCCCGCTTGCATCGTGAACAACGCGTCGCGCTTCGTCGAGGATACGGCGCGCGACGTGGGCTACGAGTCGCTGCTCGCGCACATGGCGGTCAACGTCGGCGCGCCGCTCGTGCTGGCCAAGGCGCTGTTCGAGGCGACGCCCGACGCCGCGCATGACGACGAAACGCTGCGCGCCGTCGTCATCAACGTGCTCGATCAGAAGCTGTACAACCTGAACCCGGACTATCTGTCGTACACGCTGTCGAAGGCGGCGCTGCAAACGGCGACGGTCACGCTCGCGCAGGCGCTGGCGCCGAAGGTGCGCGTCGTCGCAATCGCACCGGGGTTGACGCTGCAATCCGCCCAGCAAACGCCCGACGAATTCGCGCAGGCGCATCGTGTCACGCCGCTTCGCCGCGCATCGACACCCGAGGATATCGTCGCGGCGGCGTGCTATTTGGCGGATGCGCGCGGTGTGACGGGCGCGACGCTGGTCGTCGACGGCGGGCAGCACCTGGTGCCGCTGCCGCGCGACGTCATGTTTTTGACGCGGTAAGGGATGAAGGCGGTAGCTCGGTAGGGCTCTCACGCGCTAACGCAACAAGGGGTAGGCGCCAAGGGCCTTGCCCCGCACGGAGGCCCGGCCCCGGCCGTAATGGGCATTTCGCGCTCGAGCAGCGCATATTTTGATTGGAACGAACATGGTTGCCGCTCTCTTGCATCCCCGACTCGCCGATTGCCGCAGGCTGTTTCTGCGCGATTACGAGGTTCATATCAACATCGGCGTGCACGAGTTCGAAAAGCGCGGCGAGCAGCGCGTCGTGATCAACGTCGAGCTGTTCGTGCCGCTCGCGCAGACCACGCCGGTCGAGGACAAGCTGCACGAAGTGGTCGATTACGACTTCATGCGCGCGACGATCGCACGCCGCGTCGGCAAGGGGCACATTCATCTGCAAGAAACGCTGTGCGACGACATCGCGGCGATGATGCTCGAGCATCCGCGCGTGCGTGCCGTGTCCGTATCGACGGAAAAGCCCGACGTCTATCCCGATTGCGACGCCGTGGGCGTCGAAGTCTTTCGCATCAAAGAGGAATCCGTATGAACGCGCCCGAGAAGTTCGCGCCCGAAGGCGCGGCCGCGCAATCCGAGGAATACGCCGCGGGGCGCGCCCATGCGCCCTCGAACGAAGCGTCTGACGAAGCGAGCTCGCGCCGCGCGCTGACGCGCCGCGAGCAGAAGGAAGCGTACGAAAACAACAAGCTGTTCAAGCGGCTCGCGCGGCTCGTCGGTCAAGCGATCGGCGATTTCAACATGATCGAGGACGGCGACAAGGTGATGGTCTGCATGTCGGGCGGCAAGGATAGCTATGCGCTGCTCGACGTCCTTTTGCGGTTGCGCGAGCGCGCACCGATCCATTTCGACATCGTCGCCGTCAACCTCGACCAAAAGCAGCCCGGCTTTCCCGAGCACGTCCTGCCGGAGTACTTGACGAGCCTCGGTGTGCCGTTTCACATCGAGAACCAGGACACCTACAGCATCGTCAAGCGCCTGGTGCCCGAGGGTAAGACAACGTGTTCGCTCTGCTCGCGGCTGCGGCGCGGCATTCTCTATCGGGTGGCGGGCGAACTGGGCGCGACGAAGATCGCGCTCGGGCACCACCGCGACGACATCTTGCAGACGATGTTGCTCAATATGTTCTACGGCGGCAAGCTCAAGGGGATGCCGCCGAAACTGCAATCGGACGACGGCAAGAACATCGTGATTCGGCCGCTTGCCTACGTGAAGGAGGTCGATCTGGAGAAATACGCGCAATTGCGTGAGTTTCCGATCATCCCCTGCAATCTGTGCGGCAGCCAGCCCAATTTGAAGCGCGCGGAAATGAAAGCGCTGATTCGCGATTGGGACAAGCGGTTTCCGGGGCGTGTCGACAACATGTTCAACGCGCTGTCGAACGTCGTGCCGTCGCACCTGATGGATGCGTCGCTCTTCGCGTTCGCGGGATTGCGCGCGACGGGGCAGGCCGATCCGCTCGGCGACATCGCCTTCGACGACGAACCGTGCGACACCGGCGGCAAGGACGAGGGCGGAAAGGACCGTGGCGCTCAGGCGATTTCCTTCGTCCCGTTCGACGATCTTTGAAGCGGGCGCGCGCCCGCGCGGGCAAGGGTTGGCGGGCCGATCGCGAGGCCTTTGCCCGCGCGGCCGCATGCTAAAATTGCCCCCTTTGTCTCCCTACCTATCGCCGATGCCATGAACATCGTCATATTGGCTGCAGGCACCGGCAAGCGCATGCGTTCAGCGCTGCCCAAGGTGCTCCACCGGTTGGCCGGCCGGCCGCTTCTCTCGCACGTCATCGATACCGCGCGCGCGCTCGAGCCGGCGCGGATCGTCGTCGTCGTGGGGCACGGCGCGCAAGCGGTTCGCGAGGCGGTCGGCGCGGCGGATGTCGAATTCGCGCTGCAAGCCGAGCAACTCGGAACGGGCCACGCCGTGCAACAGGCGTTGCCGCTGCTCGATCCCGCGCATCCCACCCTGGTGCTTTACGGCGACGTGCCGCTCACGAAGCCGTCCACGCTCAAGCGCTTGGCCGACGCGGCCGTCGAAGGCCGTTACGGCATTCTGACCGTCACGCTCGACGATCCAACCGGCTACGGCCGCATCGTGCGCGACGCCGGCGGCTACGTCACGCGCATCGTCGAACAAAAGGATGCGACGGCGGAAGAACTACGCATCGCCGAAATCAACACGGGCATTATCGTGACGCCCACGGCCCAGTTGGCGATGTGGCTCGGCGCACTGCGCAACGACAACGCGCAAGGCGAGTATTACCTGACCGACGTGGTCGAGCACGCGATCGAGGCCGGCTTCGATGTCGTGACGACGCAGCCCGACGAAGCGTGGGAGACGCTCGGCGTCAACAGCAAAACGCAACTGGCCGAACTCGAGCGCATCCATCAGCGCAATTTGGCGAATGCACTGCTGGGCGAAGGCGTGACGATCATCGATCCGGCGCGCTTCGATGTGCGCGGCGAACTCACGTGCGGTCGCGACGTATCGATCGACGTCAATTGCGTGTTCGAAGGGCGCGTGACGTTGGCGGACGGCGTGACGGTGGGCGCCCACTGCGTGCTGCGCGATGCCACGATCGGCGCCGGCACGCGCATCGAACCGTTCACGCACATCGAAGGCGCGCATGTCGGGACGAATGCCGTACTCGGGCCTTACGCGCGGCTGCGTCCGGGGGCGGCACTCGGCAATGAAGCGCACGTCGGCAATTTCGTCGAAGTGAAGAATGCGACGCTCGGCGAAGGCGCGAAGGCGAATCACCTGACGTATATCGGCGACGCCGACATCGGCGCGCGTGTGAATGTCGGCGCGGGCACGATCACCTGCAACTACGACGGTGCGAACAAGCACCGCACGGTGATCGAGGACGACGTCTTCGTCGGCTCCGACACGCAGCTCGTCGCGCCGGTGCGCGTCGGGCGCGGCGTGACGATCGCGGCGGGTACGACGGTGTGGAAGGACGTGCCCGAAGGCACGCTCGTGATGAACGAGAAGACGCAAGTGACGCGCGAGGGCTACGTTCGCCCCGTCAAGAAAAAGCGTTGAGATGCGCGTCGATGACGCCGCATGAGCTCCCGCGCGGGCGGGGCGAGCGCGGCGCCTGATTGAAGAATGAAGTAGAACCTGCGAAAGGAAATCCCCATGTGTGGCATCGTCGGCGCGGTAGCGCAACGTAATATCGTTCCCGTCCTCGTCGAAGGACTGCGCCGCCTGGAATACCGCGGATACGATTCGTGCGGTGTCGCGGTGCTGGCCAACGGCGAGCCGCGCCGGGCGCGCAGCGTCGCGCGCGTGGCCGATCTCGATGCACAGGTGAGCGGCGGCCAGCTCGAAGGCGTCACCGGCATCGCGCATACGCGCTGGGCCACGCATGGTGCGCCCGTGACCGACAACGCCCACCCGATTTTTTCGCGCGATACCGTCGCGCTCGTGCACAACGGCATCATCGAGAATTTCGAATCGTTGCGCGAGATGCTGCGCGGCAAGGGTTACGAGTTCGTTTCGCAGACAGACACCGAAGTCATCGCGCACCTGATCCACAGCCTTTATCGCGGCAGCTTGTACGACGCCGTGTGCGAAGCGGTCAAGCAACTGCATGGCGCCTATGCGATCGCCGTGGTGCATAAGGACGAGCCGCACACGGTGGTGGGGGCGCGCCAAGGTTCGCCGCTCGTCGTCGGCGTGGGCCAGGGAGAAAACTTCCTGGCTTCGGACGCACTCGCGCTCGCGGGCAGCACCGACCAGTTCATGTTCCTCGAAGAGGGCGACGTGTGCGAGCTCACGCTTGAGGGTGTGCGCATCAGCGATCGCGACGGCCGCCCGAGCGAGCGCGAGATTCGCACCGTGCAAGCGTATGGTGGGGCGGTGGAACTGGGGCCGTACCGCCACTTCATGCAGAAGGAAATCTTCGAGCAGCCGCGCGCGATTTCCGACACCATTCCGGCCAGCGATTCGTT
>JBQCDS010000343.1:0-18940 GCA_051961035.1 Trinickia sp.
CCCCTCCCCCGGCGCCGCCCACGCGCGTGCAGCCGCCCCCGCCCGTCGACCAAGAACAAGCCGACATCGCCCTGCGGGAAAAGAAGCGCAAGGAACAGCAAGATGCCGCGCGTGCCGCCGAGCTCGCCGAGCAGCAGCGTCAAAAAGCGCTGCAGGAAAAGCAGGCGCAAGAGCAGGCTCAGCGCGAGGCGCAGCTCGCCGCGAAAAAGGCCGCGGCGGACAAGCTCAAGCAGCAGCAAGCGCAAGCCGAGAAGCTGCGGGAGCAACAGCAAAAGCAGGCTGAGCTCAAGAAGCAGCAGGAACAGCAAAAGCAGGCTGAACTCAAGAAGCAGCAGGAACAGCAAAAGCAGGCGGAGCTCAAGAAGCAGCAACTCGAAGCCCAGCAAAAGGCGGAAGCCGAAAAAGCGGAAAAGGCCGCGAAGGCCAAGGCGCTGGCTCAGCAGCAGGCCAAGCAAAAACAGCAGCTCGAACAGGAGCGCCGCGCGCGACTCGCGCAGTTGCAAGGCTCGGCCGGGCAGAGCGAAAGCGGCAATGGCCTTGCGAAGAGCGGCACGGGCAGCGGCTCGGGCGGCACGGCCACCTCGCCAGGCTATTCGGATAAAGTGCGCAGGCGCGTGCGGCCGAACATTATCTGGGCCGGCGAGACCGCAGGGCTCGAAACGGTGATTTCCGTCCACTGCGCGCCCGACGGGCAGTTGTTGTCGGCGTCGATTCAAAAGGGCAGCGGCAACGCGCAATGGGATCAAGCCGCGCTCAATGCGGTGAACGCATCGAACCCGATGCCGCTCGATCTGAACGGGCGCGCGCCGGCGTCGTTCTTGATCACGCTGCGGCCGGCGGGCTAAGGCGAGCGAAGAACATGCGACGCATGAGGCACCGGAACCCAACAGGAACGTTTCCTGCGCTACGCAGTCTCTTTGCTGTCTTGCCATTTTTTCGTTTTTTGGGATCTTCAGCATGAGTTTGATGACGAAGCTAGGTTTGCGGACATGGTTGGTGTCGTGCCTCATTGCGTCGGCCAGTGCGGCGCATGCACAGCTGAACGTTCTCGTCACGGGCGTCGGCTCCACGCAGTATCCGATTGCAACGGCAAACTTCGCCGGCGAAAACGGCGCGACGCAGTCCGTCAGTGAAATCGTGCGCCAGGACTTGCAGCGCAGCGGCAAGTTCTCGCTCATCGACGCAGGCGCAGCGCCGGTGTCCGAAACGGATCCCGTCGATTTGGGCGCCTGGAAGGCCAAGGGGGCCAACGCATTCGTCGCCGGCAGCGTGCAACGCAACGCCAATGGTCAATACGACGTGCGTTTCCGGCTGTACGACACCGTGAAGGGGCAAAGCCTCGGCGGCCTGTCGTTCACCACGCCGCCCGACAGCTTGCGGTTGACCGCGCACAAGATCGCCGACTACATCTACGCGAAGCTGCTTGGCATTCGCGGCGTGTTCGCGACGCGGCTCTCGTACGTCGTCAAAGTCGGCAACCGTTATCAGTTGCAGATCTCCGATTCGGATGGCCAAGACGCGCACATCGCGCTGTCGAGCCCCGAGCCGATCATCTCGCCGGCATGGTCGCCCGATGGCACCAAGGTGGCCTATGTCTCGTTCGAAAAGCGCAAGCCGATCGTCTACATCCACGATCTGCCCACCGGGCGCCGCGTGGTCATCTCCGATCAGAAAGGCAGCAACAGCGCGCCTGCCTGGTCGCCGGACGGCCGTACCGTCGCCGTCGCGCTCACGCTGACGGGCAATACGCAGATCTACGCCGTCAACGCGAACGGCACCGGCTTGCGGCGCTTGTCGCACAGCACGTCGATCGACACCGAGCCGTTCTACTCTCCCGACGGACAGTGGATCTACTTCACGAGCGATCGGGGCGGCCAGCCTCAGATCTACAAGATGCCGGCGCAAGGCGAAAGCGCGGGCGGCGCGCAGCGGGTGACGTTCACGGGCAATTACAACACGAGCCCACGCGTAAGCCCGGATGGCAAGGAGCTCGCCTATATTTCGCGCGTGGGTGGGGCGTTCAAGCTCTACATCCAGGACCTCCAAACCGGCGTCGCCACGGCGCTGACCGACACGACACATGACGAATCGCCCAGCTTCGCGGCGAATGGTCAGTACATCCTTTACGCCACTCAGGTGAACGGCCGTGGCGTGCTGGCCGCTGTTTCGACCGACGGTCGGACGCGGCAAATCCTGTCCGTTCGGGGCGGCACCGTGACCGAGCCGTCTTGGGGTCCTTTTATGCAATGACACACAAGGAGAGTAGAAAATGATGTCGAAAATTCGTATCGCATGCGCCGTGGCGCTTGTGGGGGCGTTGGCCGCTTGCCATTCGGGCACGAAGCTGAACGAAAACGCGAATAACCAAGGTGCGGTGAGCACGCAGCCGAATGCGAACGCAGTCGCGCCGGTGACGGTTGACGAGCTCAACAACCCGAACAGCCCGCTCGCGAAGCGCAGCGTATACTTCGACTTCGACCAATACACGGTGAAGGACGAGTATCAGTCGCTGCTGCAATCACACGCGCGCTACCTGCAAAGCCACCCGCAACGCCACATCTTGATCCAAGGCAATACCGACGAGCGCGGCACGGCCGAGTACAACCTCGCGCTGGGCCAAAAGCGTGCGCAAGCGGTGCTGAAGGCGCTGGAAGCCGACGGCGTGCCGGCGTCGCAGATGGAAGCCGTGAGCCTGGGCAAGGAAAAGCCGATGGCACAAGGTCATGATGAAGCTTCGTGGGCGCAAAACCGCCGCGCGGATATCGTCTATCAGTAAGTAATTCGTAACGGGTGACAACGCGTATGACGCACCGTTTCTCCTGGCTGCGCGGCAGCGCGGCCGCATGCGTGGCCGCTTTGGCGTTCGTCGCCGGGCCGGCTCATGCCGGTCTGTTCGACGACGACCAGGCGCGCCAAGCCATTCTCGACTTGCGCGCCAAGACGGATAACCTCACGAGCCAACTCTCGGCGGCGCAGCGCTCCTTGATCGATCAACAGGGGCGCCTCGATCAGCTGAACCAGCAGATCGCGACGCTGCGAGGGCAAAACGAGGATCTGGCTAACCAAGTTTCGACCTTGCAGAAGCAGCAAAAGGACTACTACACCGATCTGGACGGGCGGCTCAAGAAGCTCGAGCCGCAGACCGTGACGGTGGACGGCGTCCAAGGTACGGTGCAGCCTGGTGAAACGGATGCGTTCAACGCGGCGTCACAGCAGTTTCGCAGCGGCGATTTCAAAGGCGCGGCGGCGGCCTTTCGCAGCTTTATCGCCAAATATCCGCAGAGCCCCTACCTGCCGACCGCGCAGTACTGGCTCGGCAACGCGCTATATGCGCTGCGCGACTACAAGGGTTCGACGGCGATTTGGCAAGGCATCGTGAAGAACTATCCGCAGCATCCGCGCGCACCCGAAGCGCTGCTCGCGATCGCGAACAACCAAATCGAGCAAGGTCAAAAGGCCGCTGCTCGCAGGACGTTGCAGCAGATCGTGTCAGAGTACAGCGGATCGAACGTCGCGCAGACCGCGCAGCAAAAGCTATCGGAAACGAAGTAACGAGCGGCAAAATAAGGGTTCGTGTTGACGAGCCCTATGCGGGCCGCTATAATCTCGCCTCTTCGGGTCGTTAGCTCAGCTGGTAGAGCAGCGGACTTTTAATCCGTTGGTCACTGGTTCGAATCCAGTACGGCCTACCAAGAAGTCAAGGGGTTGCGTGTGAGCGCAACCCCTTTTTCTTTTGTGATTCTCAGGCGAAGTGTCAACGGCGCTGTTTCGGCGGGTCGCCCTTGGCCGTTGCCATCGCCGTCGCGTCGATTTCGGCGGTACCCCACTTCCCTCAGGGCTGCGCACATGTTGGCCCTCGTGCAGAAAAGCCGTTAAGGCCGCTCCAAAAAATAGCGCTTTTCGGACAAGAAGCATTCGTTTTACGTATTCATATTTTCTTTCGATCGTTCGATTGCTAGCGTCTCTGCGAATTTCTGGCTGTCGCGACCTGCGAACACACGAGCAAGCCGCCCGCCGCTTGCCGTGCGCTCGTCTCAAACGCGCGACGCCCCCGAAAAACAAATCGCTACGCGGAGTTATCTATGCGATCGTTCACTCGATGGATTGCGGCGGTGGCGGCTTGCGCGTCGCTATCGGTTTGCGCGCTCGCCTTCGCGGCGCCCGACTCGGCTCGCTCGTTCGTCGATTTAACCGGCCCTAGCGGCACCGCCGACATCGCACGCGCCAGTGCGCCCGGCGCCCAGCCGTTCGCCGCGACGACGCCCTGCGGCGGCCCCGGCTATGTCGCTTACGGTTACGCGCCCGTCACGCTCAACGTCGGTTACTCGTACTACAGCATCTACAATCCATCGACCGACGCGTACGATCACGTCAAGCTGCGCGCCTACAACGGCTGCCCGATGGGGCCCACGATCAAAGTCGATCCCGGGCAAACGCTCAGCGTGCAGGTCAACAATCGGTTGCCGCCCGAGTCGGTCGCCACGTGCCCGCCCAATGCGCCCCACGATACGCCGCACTGCTTCAACACCGTCAATCTGCATGTGCACGGGATGCACGTGTCGCCATCGGGCCATAGCGATAACGTCTTCGTCAGCATTGCACCCGGCAGCTCGGCCCGTTACGCGTATCAGATTCCGCGCGACCACCCGGCCGGAACGTTCTGGTATCACTCGCACCATCACGGTTCGACAGCCATCGACGTCACGAGCGGCCTGGAAGGCGTGCTGATCGTTCAGGGCCACCGCACGGCGGCAAACCGTGCGGCGAATGGCGGCGTGGCCGATATCGACACCATCCTTCACGATCGCGGCCGCATTCCGCTCCCCGAGCACGTTTTTCTGTTTCAACAAATCGAGTACGGCTGTTTCGTGAACGACCAGGCCACGGCACCACAGGCCGATCCCACCACCCATGAATGGGTCTGCCCACCGGGTAGCGTGGGCGAGATGCGCAATTACACGAACCAGTTGAATTTCATATCGGATCCGCGCCCGGGCCACACGGGGCAGTTCAATACGACGTGGAATATCTCGGGCCGCTATACGCAAATCAACGGCGTGGTGCAGCCGCTGTTCCCGAGCGCCACCGGCTTTTTGCCGGCCGGCCAGATTCAGCGTTGGCGGCTGGTTCACGGCGGCAATCGCGACACGATCAACCTGAAAGTCGTGCAGGCAAACCTTGCAACGGCCGGCCTCGCCGGCGGCGCTCCGATGAACGAGCAGGACGTCGATGCGGCGACGCGCAAAGCGCGCGCGTGGCTGGCGCGCCAGCACAGCCGTGCGCAACAAGACACCACGCTTGATCAGCTTTGCGGTGGCGAGGTCGTCAAGCAGATCGAAATCGCCGACGATGGCCTCACGCGCCGCGCCATGACCGAGCAAGACGTCGAGACGCTCAACCCCGGTTATCGCCGCGACGTGCTCGTCGCATTTCCGCGGCCCGGCCTGTATTGCATCCTCGACGAAGCTGCCGAGGGCTCCGCGACGATCGCGTACCGCGGCGGCGCGAGCAACGTAAAAGATCGGCGCCTGCTCGCGTTGGTGCGCGTCGGCCCCGGCAACGGCGTGCCCAACTACTCGCCCGACGGCTTGGGACACTCGAAGTATTGGCAATACGTGCGCAACGCCCTAGTCGACGCGAATCGCGACTTGCCGCCCGATGTGCTCGCCGATCTGCGCACGCTGGACACGCACGCGTTCGCGCCGCTACAGCCGCTCACCGGCCCGATCAACAAGGTGGTGCCCAGGCTGCTGAGCGTCGGCTTCGCGAACGGTGCGGTGCAGTTCACGATGAACGGGCAAACCTACGATCCATCGCGGATCGATTACACGGCCGTGCTAGGCACGACGGACGAATGGCATCTGACGGCGGGCGTCAACGGCGGTCATGTGTTCCATATTCACGTGAATCCGTTCGAGATCGCCGATATCCTCGATCCGAGCGGCGTGTCCATCTACGATTCCAGCGGCAATTGCACCGCCGCGGAATTGGCCACCGGCGATCAGCAGTACTGCGCGTTGCGCGGCGTGTTCCTCGACACGATCTTCATCAAGGCCGGGTACACCGTCGTCATGCGCACGCAGTATCGCGACTTCACGGGCGAATTCGTCACGCACTGTCACGTGCTCGATCACGAGGATGCGGGGATGATGGAAAACGTCGCGGTTGTCACGCCCACCACGGCGATGATTTCGCGCATTGCCGAGCCGTTCTTGCAGGCGCAGGCACAGCTCGACGCGCTCGTGGACGAAGTGCGCTACGGCAAGCGGCGAACCCCGCAACTCGCCTTCACCGCGCCGATATGCGGAGCCGGCAACATCGAATCTATCAGCGTGAAGTGACGACGGTGCGATCGGCGGCCGTCGAAAAAAAGCAGCGGGCCGAGGCCGCAATACCGGTACCGAGCTTAAGCGAAGGCCATAGCGGGCACACCTGTTCTTCGGAGCAGTACCGCACCGGCTCGTTCCTCGCTATCCGATCTCGCCTCGCGCGATTCGGAGCGGCATTCGCACCCAGCCGGCCTTGAGTTGGCCGCAGCATCGTCAATCGCACATGTTCTGCATGTGACCTCACCGATGGCGTACGCCGGGTCGGCCGCTATATGCTGTCTCCTGGCTTTCTTGTCGGCGTTCGATCATCGGCGCGTTCGGTGTGCCGCTGGGCGACGCCGGCAACGATTTGCCTATCCAAATTCCAACAAGCCGATCGCCGAATGCCCGTTCGGCGCGTGAACCTGAGCGTGCTGCAGTCTTTCGCATGCGTGCGCGGCGCGTCCCCATCGACGGGGACACGCTACACCGTGCCGGAAGCGCTTTTCGAGCCCAAGGAAAGGAGCAGTGATGAGCAATTCCAACGAGCAGCATCGCGAAGTATCGCGCTGCGTGCACGACGCCCCGCTCCACGCGGGCATGGCCGTCGCGCGGCCCGCTGCGTTTCCGGCGCTGACCGATCGAGAATTCACGGTCCTAAGTTGGCTCAAGGAAGGCAAAACCAACTGGGAAATCGCCGCGATCCTCGAAATCAGCGAACGCACCGTCAAGTTCCATGTCGCCAACATTCGCGGGAAGCTGAGCGCGTCGAGCCGCAGCCACGCGGTGGCATTGGCGTATTCGCACAATCTGCTCGAGCGATAGCGTTGGCGTTGGCGTTGGAATCAGCGTCGAGCCATGTCCGCGCTATTGAAACGCGCAGCTAGCGAAAGCCGCTATGCCGTTGCAGGAGTGGCAGCGGCTTGAAGCTCCCGCGTTTGCTCGAGCGCGGCCATGAAATGACGCACGCCCGCTGTTTGCGCGCGGGCGCGCCATAGCACGTGAATGTGGACGGCGAGCGGCAGCCAATCGATCGGTTTGAAGACAACGCCGGGCGGGCTCATCCGCTGCATGCTCGCTTGCATGATCGCCACGCCGAGCCGGGCGCTGACGAGTCCGAGCGTGGTGGAAACCTGCGCCACTTCGAATTGAATATCGGGCGTGAAACCGCATGCCGCGCACGCCGCGAGAAAGCGTTCGCGCGCGGCGGGATTGATCGATTTCGGCAGCGCGATCCACGGCATGCCGTCGAGATCGCTCGGCGCGATCGTGCGTTTCGCCGCAAGCGGATGGTCGTCCGCGAGCGCGAGTACGAAGGGCTCGCTCGTCAACAAGCGGCTCGCCAGCGATTCGCTCGGCCCCGGCAAGTTGTAGACGAAGGCAATGTCGATCAGCGCGCGCTCCAGCGCTTCGATCTGCTCGCCCGAACGCATCGCGGCGAGCTTCAAGGTCACGCGCGGATGCGTCGAGCGAAAGTGCCTGAGCGCCGCCGGCAGCCGCCCGTTGTGGATGATGCCCTCGCAATAGCCAATCGAAACCGAACATGCTTCGCCCTTGCCCACTTGCCGCGCGCGCTCTTCGACACGCTCGGCGCGCGTCAATAAATCGCGCGCTTGCTCGAGGAATTCACGGCCGGCCGGCGTGAGCCGCACACGCTGCTTGATGCGCTCGAAAAGCTGCAGCCCGAGATGCGCTTCGAGCTGGCGAATTTGCCGAGAGAGAGGCGACTGCGAAATATGCAGCCGCTCGGCGGCGCGCGCCACGTGCTCGGTCTCTGCCACCGCCACGAAGTACCTCAGCTGTTGCAGTTCCATTGTTATGTCCTGTTCAGCATCAACTATGACCCATTAAGTCTTGGACTGCATTATAGCCAGTCATTAAGCTTCGGTCCTGTGGCCCGTCAATCAGGTGCCTTGCCGCTTCGGCATTCGATGTTCGCCGGCGGCCATTGCGGAAGATGCGTCAATAAAAGGACCCACCGTCATGAACCAATCTCGTTTTCCGATTCCCCAAGGGGTGTTGCTCGTGACGCTCGTGCTGCTCAGCGCGAGCGGGCTCGTCGCCTCCGACATCAATTTGCCCGGCATGCCGCTCGCGGCCCGCGCGTTCGGCGCGCCGATCTCGGCGCTTCAGCACACGTTCAGCGTCTACATCATCGGCCTCGCGCTGGCGCAAGCGATTTACGGCCCGCTCTCCGATGCCTACGGGCGGCGGCGCCTCGTCATCGGCGGCATGCTGCTTTACGCCGCCGCGTCGATCGCCTGCGCTTGCGCGCCGAGCGTCGCCGCATTCGGGCTCGCACGCGTCTTTCAAGCGCTCGGCGCGGGCGCGGGCATGGTGATCGGCCGCGCGATCGTCAGCGATATCTTCGATGCGAAGAAGGCCGCGCACACGTTCACGACGATCATGCCGATCGTCGGCGCTTCGCCCGCGCTATCGCCGCTCATCGGCGGCTACATCACGACCTATGTTTCGTGGCGCGCGCCGTTCTTGTTCACGGCCGCGCTCGGCGTTGCCGCCGCCGTGCTGCTCGCTGTGTACATTCCCGAGACAGTGCCGAAGTCGGCTCGCCACAGCAACGTGGCACGCACGTTCCGCAGCTACCCCATGCTGCTCGCCACGCCGAGATTCTGGTCGTACGCGCTCAATCTATGCGCGGGCTATGCCGTCTATCTGGGTTACTTGGCGGCCTCGCCCGTGATTCTGGTGAGCATGGGGTTGTCGACGAAAACCATCAGCTACTGCTACATGAGCCTGTCGGTCACCTACATCGTCGGCAATTTGACGTCGCGCCGCTTTGCGAAGACATACGGCATCGATCGGCTGATCGGCGTGGGCTTCGCGATTCTCGCGGCCGGCGCGGCCTGCCTGCTCGCGGCAAGCTGGGCCGGTGGCATGAGCCCGCTGCCGATGATCCTCGCGATTTCGATCGTCACGCTCGCGAACGGTTTTCTGCTGCCGCTCTCGTTCGCCGGCGGCGTGACGAGCTTTCCGGACAACGCGGGCGCCGCATCGGGGCTCATGGGCGCGATGCATATGATCGCGGGCTCCCTCGCGATTTATCTCGTCGCGGCGCTGCCCGGCACCGTCGCGGCGCTCGCCGGGTTCGTCACGGCAGTGGCCGCGATCGGGTGCGTCGGCTTCCCCGTGCTGCTGCGCTGGGCCAAGATGCCGCCCGCGCAAGCCACGCTCGTGTGTACGTCCAAGCGCACCGCGTAGGCTGGCGCGGCGCTCGCGTTGCCGACTGTGCCCGGCTTGCCGATGGCCGGCCGGGCACGCTGTCCAACGCGCTTCTCAGCTTGAAGTGCGCCCGCCCTCGGCCGTCACGACCGTGCATTGCAAGCCCTGCGCTTGCCCGGCGCGATCGATGGCGGCTTCCAATTGCGAGAACGGATAAGCCACGATATCGATCGCATCGAGCGACAGTTGCCCCGACGCCACGAGCGCCACGAGCGCCAAATAATCGGCGCGCGTGTACATGAAATTGCCGATCAGCTCCCAGTTGTTCAACAGCATCTCGCCATAGGGAATCGGCAGCGCCACCTCCATGCTGCCCATCAGCACGAGCCGGCCGTTGCGGCGCAAGCTGCGCAGCGCGGCGAGCGTCGCGTTCGGATCGGTGGCATGGCCCACCATGTCGAACGCCAAGTGCGCGCCGCCGCCGGCGGCTTGCCGAATTGCGGCGACGTCGGTGGCCCCCTCGCCTGTCAGCACGACGGCTTTCACGCGCCCCCGGCCCAGGTCGACCAACGGGGCGAGCGCCTGCGCCCGGCGTCCCAGCGCGACCACGCGGCTCGACCCGAGCGCGAGCGCGGCGAGCACCGCGGCCGAGCCGAAGTACCCCGTCGCGCCGTTGACGACGACCGTCTCCCCGGCCGCGAGCCGCCCACGCCGCAAGCCGCCGAACGGCACGGAGAACTTGCCGAGCGCTGCCAGGAGCTGGGACGGCACGGCGTCCAGGCCGTCGAGCGCGATGATCGTCGAGGCCGGAAATTCCGCGAATTCGCGCAGCGTGCCGTGCGGGAACTGCGCCAGCATCGCCGCACCGCCGGCGCTGATGCCGGTCAGGCCGATCAACACCTGCTCGGGCTCACTCACGGTTTCATCGGCGCGCCAATACGGGTTCACCGCGACACGCTGCCCTGGCCGAAAGCCGAACACGCCTTCGCCCACGGCCTCGATGCGGCCCACGCCGTTCGTTCCCGGCGAAAACGGTCCGGGCGGAAAGGCATAGGGCAGCTTGCCTTGTACGTACGCGCGGGTATAGCTGAGCAGCGGAACCGCCTCCATGCGCACCAGCACGGCGCCGCGGCGCGGCTCAGGAGCCGGTTCGTCGCGCAACGTAAGCGGATGGCCGGGTTCGTCGAGCATCCAAGCTTTCATCGTCGTATCTCCTGTGAGTTGGGTAACCGATCAGATCGGACGATTGAACTGTAGCCAGCGCCGACGTATTCTTGAAATCAATTATTGGAATTCGACCCATCAACGTGATTGATCTAAGAGGCATCGACTTGAACCTGCTCGTGTCGCTCGACGCGCTGCTCGAAGAGTCGAACGTGACGCGCGCGGCGGCGCGGCTGAATTTGACTCAGCCGGCCGTCTCGACACAATTGGCACGGTTGCGGCAGATTTTCAGCGATCCCCTGTTGGTGCCTGCGGCCAGCGGGCGCGGCATGACGCGCAGCGTACGCGGGACCGAATTGATGGCGCCGCTCAAGGCCGCGCTGTCGCAACTGGAGGCGATCGTGCGCCGGCAGCCGTCGTTCGATCCGTTTTCCGATACGCGCCGCTTTACGATCGCGGGCAGCGACCAAGCGGTGGCCGTGCTGGGGTTTCGTTTGATGCAATCCTGGGCGACGCGCGCGGGTCCGAACGTGCAGTTGGCGTTCGTCGCGGCGGAGCAGTCCACCAGCGTCGAGCGCTTCGAGCGCGGCGAGATCGATCTATTGATCGGGTCGGAGCGGATGGTTCCTGCATGGAGCAAGGCGCGCAAGCTGTACGACGAACGGTTCGTGTTCGTCCAGCGCAAAGGGCACCCACGCGGGCCCGCACCGCTCGATGTCGATGCCTATTGCGCGCAATATGCTGTGCTTGTCTCGACGAGCGGCGGCAGCTTCTTCGGCTTCATGGACGAGCATTTGCAAGCGCTCGGCCGCGCACGCCGCGTGGCGCTGTCGGTGCAGCATTTCACCGTCGTGCCGGAATTGCTCGCGCTCACCGATTATGTTGCGACGCTGCCCTCGCGGCTTGTCACGCGGCACCGCGACACGCTCGATGTCTTCGAACTGCCGTTCGACGCGCTCGGCTTTACGATGTTTGCCGCTTGGCATCCGCGCAGCCAGGCCGATCCGGCAAGCCTCTGGTTGCGCGAGACGCTCGCCGATGTCGCGGAGCATGGGACGGCCTAGGCGATGGTCCCCTCAATCCCTCAATCCTTCGAACCGCGCAGCAGCGCGACCGCTGCCAGGCCCAAGGCGAGGCCGACGTACACCCGTGTCATCGAGCGCGGCCCGAGATGCGCTTCGAAGCCCGGCGTCAGCCGTTTGGGAACCACGTGGTAATCCACGCAGTAAGCCGTTGCCGCCGTGCCGGCCGCCGCCGCGAGCGTGGCCACCGGGTGCGCGCGCGGAGCACGGGGAACGAGGCGCTCGAACAGCAACGCCCAGAAAACGGCCGAGGCCTGATGAATGGACAGGCCCAGCAGCGTAAAGCGCGCGCTGAAGCCGCGCTCGTGCAGCGCGCGCTCCGGCCACAGGCAGTGTGTGACGGCGTTGATCGGCGCGCACGCGGTGCTGCCTTCGGTGCGTGCCCCGTAAGCGGCGGCCCCGGCCGCGCAAAGCCCGGCCGCGGTGCCGGACGCGCAGGCGCCGCGCCAGTCGATGGCGCGCAAGCATCGAGCCGCGCAAGCCGATACGAGTGCGGTTCGTAACATCGCCGCCTCAACTGCTGCCGCGCAACCGGTCGCGCTCGCTCTGACTGCCAGGCGGCGTACCCGGTTTGGTCGACGGCTCGGCGGTGGGCGCCGCCGTTTCATCGACAGGCCCGGCGACAGGGCCGGCAAGTGGATCGCCGCCGGGCCCCTGACGCATGTCCCCATCCACGGGGATGTTTTCGGGGTGCCCCGGCACGGGCTGGCGCTCAATATGGGTGCGTTCCACCCCTTCGTCAGCTCGCTTCTTGCGGTCGTCTTGACCTTCGCTTTGCTCTGCGTTGGACATGAGAATCTCCGAAGACGAAAGAACTCTCGTCATGCGCAAGCATCGAGCGTGCCCCCTTGTGCCGAAAGAAGCCAACGCTAAAAGGCCCTATCACGCCAGCCCGCGGGGATGGCCGCTACCTTGTGCGCCCGAAACGCCGCCAGCGGATGCCTTACGCCCCGCTCTCGCGCTCGAACACCGACGCGAGCCACTTCATTGCGCGCCAGATGAAGCTTTGTCTCGTGCCGCCGATCGTCGCTTCCCCGACGATCTCGCGCGGCCACGTGGTGCGGGCCGGACAGTTGCCGATGCGCACGCGGTAAGTCGCCGCGAGCGGCACGAGTTGGCGCGTACCGGGCTTCAATTGGACCGGCAGCGGCCCGCCGTAGATGCTCGCGAGCGAAGGCACATCGAGCGTGCCCACGTTGACGCGGTCGACGGCCTTGACGATGCACTGCACGGCGCCGAGTTCAGGCATCGACGCGACGAACGTTACCCGATCGCCGGGCGCCACGCGCGCTGCGTCGTTCTCGCCGACGAATGCCTCGCCCTTCACGCCCGCCGGACCGATGACGTCGAACACATGCTCGCCGCGCGGCAGCCAGGTGCCGGCGGCCAGATCCTCGTCCGTTTGCACGAGGCCGTCGAACGGCGCACGCAGCGTCAACTGCGCGACTTGCGCCGTCAATCCCGCCACCGTTTCGCGCGCTGCATCCCAGCGGCGTGCAAGGGCCACGCCCTGCTCGAGCAGCCGATCGTCGAACGGCTGCTGCTGGACCTGCCAGCGCAGCAACGCTTCGTCAGCCTGCGCCGCCTGGAGCTTGTGCGCGAGATCGGGCGAGGCCAACACGGCGAGCACGTCGCCCGCGTGCACGCGCTGCCCGTCGCGCGCAATCGGCGCATCCGCCGTCACGTAGGCACCTTCAGGCACATATAGGCCCTGCGCGCGCAACGGTCCGAGCACGGCCGGCGCGCCGACGCCCCCATGCCACGGCAACACCAGCAGCACGAACAACGCGGCGGCGACGGCCGCCGTGCGCCGCGTCTCGCGGCACCAACGCAGCGACGCGCGACGCTGCCAAGACGCCACGACTTCGCGCACGATAGGCCGCGCGATAAACCATCCGAACTCCACGCAAAAAAGCGCGAGGCCAAGCGCCTTGAAAAACGTGTGATAAACGACCAACGCGATGGAAAAGAACACCGCGAGCCGATAAACCCAAGTCGCGAACGAGAACGCGATCAAAAAGCGCCGGCGCCGTGGCGCGCACGGTTCGGGTTGCGGATCGCCGAGGCCGAATAGCCGCTCGCGCATCCACCAACGGCCGAACGCGAACGCGCGGTCGTGCAGATTCGGCATGTCGAGCCAGTCCGACAGCAGGAAGTAGCCGTCGAAGCGCATGAACGGGCTGGCATTGATCGTCAGCGTGCCGATCCATGTCGTCGTCGCAAGTAGGAATGCGCCGGCGCGCAGCGGTCCATCGGGCAACACACTCCAAGCCAGCGTCGCGAACGCGGCGAGCGTCAGTTCGGTCAGCATGCCGGCCGCGCCGATGCGTAAGCGCTCGGCTCTTCCGGGCACCTTCCATGCCTCGGTCGTATCGGTATAGAGCACCGGCACCATGACGAGCAACGCCACTCCCATCGTCGGCACCCGGCATCCATAGCGATGCGCGGTGAACGCGTGCCCGAACTCGTGCAATACCTTTGCGCACCCGAGTGCGAGGCCGAGCGCCAGGAGTCCGCGCAAGTCGGCATAGCCGTGGAAGGTATGGATGAATTCGTCCCAACGGCGCGACACGAGTACGAGGCCCGTCAGCGCGACCAACGCCACGATGACCCAAAACATGGGGCGATAGGCGATCTCCGCATAGCGCGCGAAACGCCGCAGAAACGGCATCGGACGCCAAAGCGGAACGCGGATCATCAAGTAATGCTTGAGCAGCCACATCGCGTGCGAGAGTTTGCTCGCTGAGGCGGCACCGCTGAGCCGTCCGGTATCGGCCGCGCTTGCGGATACCAGCAAATGCTGGCCATGAAGCATGCGTACGAGCGACTCGAAGTCGTCCATCGTCAGCGTGAGCGTCGTCTGATCGTTCACCGATGCGATGATCGATTGGGCGTCGTCGAGCGGCCAGCGCGAGAGCATCTCGAACGCGGGCCAGCCGATCTGGAAGAAGCGGTTCGACGCCGGATCGTGCAGCATCCACGTCGGCGCGCCGTCCGGCGTGCTGGCGCCGGGCGTCAAAGTCAATTCTTGTCGAAGGGGCGGAAGGCGGGACATCGAAGGGCTACATCGTCTGAAAGCGGGCGGCCTGTACGGCCTACCAGCCGAGCCACTGCCGCGCGGTCGCGAGCGGCCGGCGCAGCAGATAGTAGGCGAGCGGCACCCAGCGGCCGTGAATGCGCGCGGTGCCCATCACGCCGAGCGGCGGCTTGACGTTGCTGACGAACGTTGCCTTCACGCGGTACGCGACGACGCCCTCCGGCGTCGGCTCCGCGCGGTAGGCGACGGTGTCGATGCGCGCGTCGTAGGCGGCGAGCGGCGAACTCTTCGGGTACAGGGTGAGCATCGCGCCCGGGCGACCGTCGACATTATCGGCAACGGGCACGTAGGCGGTGAGCTCGACGCTGGCCGGATCGGCCAGCAGCATCACTTTTTCGCCGATCGACACGGCCTTGCCGTTCCAATCGTTCGGATCGGAGAATACCGCCACCCCCGCGCGTGGGGCATTCACGCGCACGCGAGCCAATTCGCGCGCCGTGTAGTCGAGCTCGATCGCGCTCTCGTCGAGCTTGCCCTTGCGCAGCGCCATATCCAGTCGGTCCTTGTCGTCGGTCACCGCCAGTTGGGCGGTCTGCCGGTATTCCTCCTGCGCGGTGGCGTAGTTCTTGTTCGCCAGCGCATAGCGCGAAGCGAGCGTCGTCGAATCGAGCGCGAACAGCGGCGCACCGGCCGCCACGCGCTGATTGGGCTGAGCGAACAGGCGATCGACCACGCCATCGAGCGGTGCGCGCACCACGAACGGATCTTTCGCCGTCACCTCGGCCGGCGCAAGCACGGTCAGCGGTACCGGCGCCACGAGTGCGCAGACGATCGCCGCGAGCGCGCGGCGCCGGTGCTTGCCCGCTCGCAAGGAAAGCTTGGCGCGCTCGAGCCACGACGTGCGTGGCGAAAACGCCGCGAGTGCATGCGACCAGACGCGCGCCAGTTCGGCGAAAAGCGCTTCGTCGATGGGCGTCCACGGCTGCTCGCGCGCAAAGACAACGCCGCCGAGCGATCGGCCCGCCCGATCGACGAGCGGCACCCACAGCGCGTGTGTCGGCCACCACGCAGGCCAATCGGCCGCCAGCGCCTCGGGCAGGCTGTCGGCGGACAATGCGCTGGGCCACGCGCGCGCCGTGGCATCCGCGGCCTGCGTGTCGGCGGCGGAAACCGTCGCGCCCACCGTGCCGCTTGCGCCCGTCCCGCTCATCCCGGCCGCGTCGCCCCGCGCATGTTGCGACGAATCAGCCGTCGAATGCGTCGCGCGACGTTCGAGCAGCCGACACACCTCGCCGAGCCACTGCACGTAGGGCGCGCCCGGGTCGCTCTGCGGCAGTCCGGAGACGGCTGCGACCGCGCCCGGCACGGGCGCCGGCGCGCGCCACCATGCCGCTTGACGGTACGGCACGAGCGACAGCGATTCGTTGACGATGACGAACCCGAGCGTCTCCTCGCTGTGCGCTTCTCGCGCGCGGGCCGACAATTGCCATAAGACGGCGAGCGTGGTCGCCTCGATTTGCAGCGGAGCGTTCATCACGGCGATCGGCTATCGACTAACGGCCGGCGCCGGCAAAGCGCGCCCAGCCGCTCATGCCGGGCAAAAGCTCGGGCACATGACCCGACAGCGCGGCCGTGACGTCGACGGTTTGCGTGACGGGGTCGACGCGCGCGCCGATGCGCGCAACGGTGGCCGGATAGGTCTTGCCGACTTCATCGACGGTGACGCTCAATGCATGGCCGGGCTTGAGCCAAGCGAGCCATTTCGACGGCACGATCATCTTCAGTTCGAGCCGGCTCGTATCGACGATCGTCAGCAGCGGCTTGCCAGGCTCGGCGAACTGCTGCGCCGCCGCGCTGCGTTTGACGACACGCCCATCGAACGGCGCGGCGATGCTGCATTTGCGCACCGTTGCCTGCATGTAGGCCACCTCGGCCGCGCTTGCCTTCGCCTTGGCATCCGCTTGCTCCACGTCGAGCTGGCCGATCGAGTGCAGCTGCGATAGGCGATCGTTGACATGTTTCAGTTGCACGGCGGCTTCGGATTCGGCCTGCGCCTTATGCAATTGCGCCGCGTAGAGCGAGCAGTCGAGCGAGATCAATGTCTGCCCGGCTCGGAACGCATCGCCGTCGCGAAATGGCATGGAGGCAATCTTCGCGCTGATTTCGCTCGATAGATCGACTTGATCGCGCGCAACGAGTTGAATGCGGATGCGGCCGTCGTCCTGCGTATGCGCGGACGACAGCGTGGCGGGCACCGAGGATACCGGGGCGGCCGCGGTCACCGGAGCCGGCGCATGCGGCGCGGCGGCTTGCGCAGCCACGCTCGATGCGCTTTGAAACAACATCATCAGGGCTGCACTGCCAAGCCCCGTCCTACACCAGCGATTCATTGCGTCTTGACTCCGTTCGCGCCGAAAGAGGCCCAGCGCGCTTGTTGCTTATCGAGCGATTGCTCGATCGTTTTCAAATCGGTGTTGCCGACGCTCGCCGGCAACGGATCGAGCCCCAGCGTGGCGAGCATCTGCCCATAGGCGCTTTCGAGTTCGCCGTAGCTTTGATAGAGCCGCAATTCCGACATCATGGCCGACGTCGCCGCGCGAATCTCTTCGAGCTTGCCTTGTGCGTTGGCCACGGCGGCGTTGTGCGTATGCTGCGCGATCTGCGTGTCGACATCGCTCAGTTGCTTGTACAGATCGAATTGGCGCTGCTTGGCACTTAGATCGGCACGCGCCACGTGAACTTGAGTCAGCACCGCCATCGATAGCGCAAGCTGCTGCGCACGCGCGACGTCGTGCTGGGCTTGCGCCGCACCGCGAATATTCTTTTCGTTGAGCAAGTTGAGCAGGTTCCAGCTCACGTTGACGCCGGCCGCGCGCCAGGAGTGAAACATGAGGAAGCTGTTGCTGTCGTAATGCGACCCTAATTGCAGCTCGATGCCCGGCAACAACTTGGCGATCGCCTTATGCGTCTCGTTCACGCTGATGCGCTCGTTGTAGCTCGCCTCGACGAGCTCGGGACGACGCTCCAATGCCGTCTCCTCCATCTGCGTCATCGGCATGTCGAACGTCGGCAACTCGAAGCCTTGCGGCGCGGCGAGCGTGAAATCCGTGCCTGGCGCGATGTTCATCAACGAGGCGAGCCGCGGCTTGGCCTCCTCCAGTTGATCGCGCACGGCTTCGAGCTGACGCATGATGTCGAGCAATGCGTGTTGATAGGCGAGCGTCTCGAGCGGCGAGCGCAACGCTTCCAATTGCGCTTGGCGCGACTCTTCCAGCGCTTGCTTGGCCTGCCCGAGCAGCGGGCCGATGCGGTTCTCCAAGCGCTGCGCGCCGGCCGCTTCCCAATAGGCTTCGCGCACTTGCTGCATCATCAGCTGCACGACCTTGCGCCGACGCTGCTCGACGACGAGCACGCGATCGGCCTGCTCTTTCGCTTCGAAGTAGCTCACCCCGAAGTCGAGGATATTCCACGAGAACGAAAGATCGGCCGTGCGATCGTTGCGGTCGCTCGAGTACGACGGTGGCAGCGATTCCCCGCGTGTGAAGTAATCCTCGGAGGACGACACGAGCAAATTGTTTCGCGTCGAATAGCCGGCCTGCGCGGTCAGCTTCGGCAGCATGTCGAAGTTCGCGAGATCGAGTTGCTTCCGCGCGAGCGCCTCTTCCATCATCTTCAAGCGATGGTCGAGGTTGTAGCGGATGGCGCGCGCCATCGCTTCGTCGAGCGTCACCGGGCCCGTGAGCGGCGGCTGATCGGCAAACATCGCCGTACGGTCCGCATGCGCGCTTTGCACGCGCTGCGCATCGGTGAACGGCGTCGGGTGGATCGCGCAGCCGGACAGCCACAGCGCCGCCACGGCGACGGCGATCAGCGACGGGCGCATCGAGCGCATCGGGCGTTTGGCCTGCGCGGAACCAGCCGCGCCGGCGGTCGAGGAAGCAACTTCAGCAATGGTCAATTGTGGATTCATTGTTCTAGGAAGAAGACGAAAGTTCATACGCGACGCACGGTGCTCGCCGGCCGCACCACATGCAGCGCCGCGCGCGCCTGCGCGAATTGCTGATCGAGCGACGGTTTGCCGACGGGGCGTGCCGCGCGAGCGGCAAGCGGTTGTGCGAGATCGCGCGCCGCGTGGCCGTTCGGATTCGCAGGGTGATGCGGATGCTGAT
>JBQCDS010000344.1:0-5651 GCA_051961035.1 Trinickia sp.
GTCAGCATCTTCTGCTTCGCGCCGAAGGGCGAGAGCGAGGCCGACCGCACGACGCGGATTCGCCAGTACGAGGATTTCTTCAACGTGACCGGCATGGGCACGGCCGACGATCTCGAGGAGTTTCGCGCGTGCCAGGCCGGCTATGCAGGCATCACGGCGATGTGGAACGACCTGTCGCGCGGCGCGCCGCTGTGGGTTCATGGTGCCGACGACAACGCGAAAAGCATGGGTCTGAACCCGCTCATTTCGGGCGAGCGCAGCGAGGACGAGGGCCTGTTCGTGGTGCAACACGGATACTGGGTGCAGGTCATGCGTGACGCCCTGCGCAAAGAACAAGCGGAGGCACAGGCATGAGCTTCGACTATCAAAAGATTCGCGCCGCGCTGTATCAGGAAGCGCGCTTCCTCGATGACCGGCAATGGGACGAGTGGCTGGCATGCTACGCGGACGATGTCGTCTACTGGATGCCCGCCTGGGACGACGACGATAAGCTCACCGAAGACCCGAACAGCCAAATCTCGCTGATGTACTACTCGGACCGCGGCGGCCTGGAAGACCGCGTGTTTCGCATCAAGACCGAGCGAAGCGGCGCGTCGATGCCCGAACCGCGCACGAGCCACAACGTGACGAACATCGAAGTGCTCGGCGAGCGCGAAAACGAAGTGGACGTTCGATACAACTTCAACACGCTCAGTCATCGCTATCGGGTCACCGACCAATTCTTCGGCACCATCTACGTCACGTTCCGCCGGGTGGACGAACGTTTGTTGATCGCAAAGAAGCGAATCGTGCTGAAAAACGACTACATCCGCCAGGTACTCGACGTCTACCACGTCTAATGCGGGCGCTTAGAAAGAGTTTGGAAGTAGGAGGCAACGTGTCCAGCTATCACATCGCACTGAATTTCGAAGATGGTGTCACCCGCTTCGTCGAATGCAAAACCGGCGAGAAAGTTCTCGATGCCGCCTTTCGTGCCAAGATCAACCTGCCCATGGATTGCTCCGATGGCGTGTGCGGCACCTGCAAGTGCCGAGCCGAAAGCGGCAGCTACGATTTGGGCGACGACTATATCGAAGACGCACTGAGCGATGACGAAAAAGAACGCGGCCTCGTTCTGACATGCCAGATGGTGCCGCAAAGCGATTGCGTGATTGCTGTGCCGGCGTCGTCGACGGCCTGCAAGACCGAGCAAAGCAAGTTTGTCGCGACCGTCACGAAGGTCGAACCGCACAACGATGCGGCCGTGGTGCTCGAACTCGACGTGGCTAGCGCCCCACCCGTTTTCTTGGCCGGTCAGTATGTCAACATCGATGTGCCCGGAAGCGGCCAGCATCGTTCGTATTCATTCTCGTCGGCGCCGGGCGAATCGGCGATCCGCTTTCTCATCAAGAAAATTCCGGGCGGCGTGATGAGCACGTGGCTCGAATCGGCACAGCCCGGCAACCAAGTCGAACTGACTGGGCCGTTAGGCAGCTTCTATCTGCGCGCCGTCGAGCGGCCGTTACTTTTTCTGGCTGGCGGGACGGGCCTGGCGCCGTTTCTCTCGATGCTCGAAGTGTTGGCCCGCGCGCACGCGCAACAGAAGGTGCACCTCATCTATGGCGTGACGCGCGATCTTGACTTGGTGCAAGTCGATGCGATCGAGGCCTATGCGGCGAAATTGCCGAACTTTACATTCAGCACGGTCGTGGCGGATGCCGAGTCGAGCCATCCGCGCAAGGGCTGGGTCACTCAGCACATGCCCGCGCCGTGTCTGAACGACGGCGACGTCGACGTTTATCTGTGCGGCCCGCCGCCGATGGTCGACGCCGTGCGTCAGCATTTCGACAAAACCGGCATCAAGCCGAATAGCTTCCACTATGAGAAGTTCACGCCCAACGCCGCGGCGGTGACGGTATGAGCACAGAGCGATTCAAAGGCAAGGTGATGGTGGTCACGGGCGCGGCGCAAGGCATCGGGCGCGGCGTCGCGCTGCGCGCCGCCGCGGAAGGCGCGAAGGTGCTGTTCGTGGATCGAGCCGAGTTTGTCAGCGAGGTCGCGGCCGAAGCGGTGGACGCCGACACGGCGGGTTTCGTGGCCGATCTGGAAACCTACGACGGTGCGGCATCGACGATGGCGTATGCCATGCGCAAGTTTGGCCGAATCGATATTCTCGTCAACGGCGTGGGCGGGGCGATTCGCATGCGTCCGTTCGCCGAATTCGAGCCGGCGCAGATCGATGCGGAAATCCGCCGCTCGCTGATGCCCACCTTGTACGCCTGCCACGCGGTGCTTCCCTCGATGCTCGCGCAAGGTCGAGGCACGATCGTCAATGTCTCCTCGAACGCCACGCGCGGCATTCGCCGCGTGCCGTATTCGGCGGCCAAAGGCGGTGTCAATGCATTGACGCAATCGCTCGCGATGGAGTACGGCGAGTACAACATTCGTGTGGTCGCCGCCGCACCGGGCGGCACCGAAGCGCCGCCTCGGCGCGTGCCGCGCAATGCCGCCGGGGACACTCGGCAAGAGGCCGCTTGGACAAGCGAAGCGGTGAAGCAAGTGACCGAATCCACCTTCTTCAAACGCTATGGCACGCTCGATGAGCAGATCGCGCCGATTCTCTTCCTTGCCTCCGACGAAGCCAGCTATATCACGGGCGCCGTACTGCCCGTCGCCGGTGGCGATAACGGTTAGCGTGCTCGGTCGGGCCGCAACCACTACCAGCGCCGCTCAGCTCGCAATCTCCGGAGCGATCGCACCATGGTTGACGATCGCCACCATCGAAATGCCGCCGATCATGTTGCCAATCAGGGTCGGCAGCAGAAAAACGCCGAAATAATCGCCGACACTCGCGGCGCCGATCATCACCGCGTAGCTGGCTTCCACCGAACCCGCGATCACGTGCGCGAGCCTCGACACGCCCACGGTATAGGTCACGAGCAAGATGGTGAGCAAACGCGCCGAGCGCGCGCTGGGCAAGAGCCAAACCATGAGCGCCACGAGCCAGCCGGCGAATATGCCGCGCACGAGCGTCACGGCGAAACCGGCCGAGTACGGCGCATGCGCGACATGCGCCAGCGCGTCCGTCACTTCGGTCGAGAACACGCCTTTGCACTGCAGCATCCCCGCGAATATCGCCGTACCCGCGAGATTGAAGACCAACACGATGATCCAAAAGCGAAGCGTCTTGCCGACCGTTTTGAGGTCGCGACGCGTCAGCACGGGCAACACCGCCGTCAGCGTGCTTTCAGTGAAAAGCTGCTGGCGCCCGAGAATGACGAAGACAAAGCCCATGGTGTACCCGAGGCTTGCTATGAGATGACGCCAACTCGTCTGCGGCAATGCACTCTCGAGGACCGCCTGGACAAGGAACGAAAATCCCATCGACATCCCGGCGGCGAGCGCGGACCACATGAGCGCGGAAAACGTTCGCTCCATGGCGGTCTCGCCTTCCTCGCGCACGATTTCGTGGATGACGAGCGGATGCGGCGTCGAATGATCGGCGGCCTGTTCGCGTTGTTGATCGTCGAGATGCGGCGACGCGGCGCCTGCTTGCGGCTCGGACATCATCGTTCTCCGTTTGAGGGGCCCGCTCCGCGCGTTGTACGGTGGGCCGCTAGCTGACAGCACTAACGATGCCCGGCGTCAGGGCCATCAGGCTTGTTTGATTCCGCAGGTTCCACCGTTCATCCCCGCGTTCAGGGGCACGGCCGGCACTCGCAGCCGACGGGTGTCGCGGCACCGGCGATACGAATTGTCTCGCACGCAAAAAATTGCTTGACTGCCACGCCAATAAAACGTATGGTCGATGGTTGAAGTCTTCAAGAAGCGCGATTGCTGATCATCATTGACCGCCTCACTGCGGTATTCGTTGCCCTCTCCCTCCTTGAATTTTTTCGTGCCCCGTTTCGCGGCGCGCGTATTCGTTCATCTCGTTCATCTATTTTCATCAAAGGATTTTTCATGGATACCGGTATCGTCAAGTGGTTCAACGACACGAAGGGTTTTGGTTTCATTTCGCCGGATAACGGCAAAGACGACCTGTTTGCCCACTTCTCCGAAATCAAAGCGGATGGTTTCCGTACGCTCGTCGAAGGACAGCGCGTGAGCTTCGAAACGAAGCAAGGCCCCAAGGGCCTGCAAGCATCGAACATCAAACCGCTTTAATCGCGGGGGTATCGATTTGGCAAAAGAAGAACTGCTGGAGCTGGACGGCGTCGTCGACGAGGTCCTGCCCGATAGCCGCTATCGAGTCACGCTGGAAAATGGGGCGGTCGTCGCGGCGTACGCCGCGGGGCGGCTGAAAAAGAACCATATCCGCATTCTGGCCGGCGATCGAGTACGCCTCGAACTATCGCTCTACGACCTGACCAAAGGTCGCATCAATTATCGGCACAAGGACGAGCGCGCCACGCTAGGCGCACCGCGTCCGCAGTTTCATCGGCGCTGATCGCATACGTTGCGCGCGCGTCGCGCAACGATCTATTTTTTGGAAAACCTGACCATCGAACATTACCGCGGTTACGCGATTACTCTCTCCGCTCACCGTCTGCCTGACGGCTGCTTTTCATCCAATCTCACGCTTCATCGATCCGACGTCCATCGCGACGCAACGTCGTACGACTTCTATTCGCTCGATTACTTCGGCAATGAAGAAGCCGCGCTTCGTTACTCGCACCACTGGGCTCGCGAATGGATCGATAACCGAGGCTGAAAGAAGTACCGCCCGCCTTTACGCGCCCGAGCTCAAAGCCAGCGCGAAACAGCGGGAAGCAATATCGGCACGATAAACGCGGTGAGCACACCGTTGAGCCCCATGCCCAGCCCCGCGAATGCGCCGACCTGTTCACTGACCTGGAAAGCGCGCGCCGTCCCGATTCCATGCGACGCCACGCCCAACGCAAATCCTCGCACTTCGGGCTCCGTCACACGCAACACGTTCAGGATCGTCCGCGCGGCAACGGCGCCGAAGATACCGGTGGAAATGACCAGCACGGCCGTCAACGACGGAATGCCGCCAATCTCGGACGCCACCGCCATGGCGATTGGCGTAGTCGCGGATTTAGGCGCGAGCGATGCCACAGTCTGATGCGAGGCCCCGAGCACCGCCGCGACGCCCACCGCTGAAACGATCGCCGTCAACGAGCCCGCGATCAACCCTCCGAGCAGCGGCAACCACGCATCGCGCAGTTTCGACCACTGGCGGTAAAGCGGCAAGGCCAGTGCGACTGTCGCCGGTCCGAGCAGGAAATGGACGAATTGCGCGCCCGCGAAATAGGTGGGGTACGGGGTATGGGTAAGCTCCAGGACGATCACGAGCAGGACGATCGAAATCAGCACGGGGTTCGCAAGCGGGTTGAATCGCGCCCGTGCATAGACCGTCTGTGCCAGCAGGTAAGCCACCAGCGTAATCGTGAGACCCAGCAGCGGGCTCGCCGCCAGGTACACCCAGATCGCACCGAATCGTGGAAAAACCGTCATGGCCGCTCCCCCCGCACAGCGGCTACGCGGCGCTGGCGCCGCAATAGCGCGCGCGTAACGAGAGCCGTCACCGCGATCGCGAGCGTGGTACTCACGACGATCGAGACGACGACCGCCAGTGCGTCGCCCCGTAGACGGCCGGCCGACACCATGATCCCAACGCCGGCCGGCACGAACAGCAGCGAAAGATG
>JBQCDS010000345.1:0-2366 GCA_051961035.1 Trinickia sp.
TCAACAGCACCCCATTGTTTATTTTTTTTATGGGTATTGGGCGGCCTTTTTGTGTCGTTTGCGGGGCGGGGGCGCGCCACGGCGCTTGCGTTGCACGACGTGCAAGAGCGAAACCGGACCATTATCCGTGCTGTTCCAAGATATTTCAACGGACGATATAGAGGCGCGCGTGCGCATGGAATTTGGCATTTTTTATGAGTTTGGTCAGCACGTCGGCGAAACTCGGGCCTATTATTGCCATAGATGTCGAGCACCGTGCAACGCGCATCGCGCATGCGTTCGACATGACTGCGTACGGGTGCCGCGATTGCGGACGAAGCAGGCCACGGCCGTGAATGCAACGATTCCGTATGCTATAAAAGATCGGACGTGCGGCGCGCGAGAGCCGGGAGTGGTCGCATGAGGACGCTGTGTTTCTTGCAACTCTTTTTCAGGCGAATTTTTATGTCCTTCCCGAGAAAGCGCAGGCGCGCAAGTGTGGACAGCAAGGAGTCGTTTCTCGCCGTGCTGCGCCAGTGCAAACCAATTGTCCAGCTCGATAACAATATCGCCCGCGCGCGCTCGCAAGACGAGCCCGTGCTCTACGAACATGTGCTACCGGGGCTCGATGTCCTGCTATGCACGGTGCGTGGCGCGCAACCGCCCTATCCCGATGTCGACGAGCTGCGGCGGCGCTGCATCGAATCGATCGCAAACGCGCTCGAGCAGCCGCTCGATGGGCTCGAGAACGGCGGATATTGGTATGAAACGAACGGGTTCGGGTTTCTCGTCTTCGCGAGCCGTGCGCGCGTGAAAATTCTGCCTGAGTTCGGTGCGAGCGTCGCGGCGCGCGGCCCGCGCCGGCAAAACGCCGGCGACGCCGCCCCGCGCTCGTTCCGTTGACGCCCACGCGCAGTGTGCCTCTCGCGCCTCTCGTGCCTAGGGCTTGTGCTTACTCGTGGTGAGTCGTGCGCCCTTGCGGCCGCACGATGTCGATAAAGGCCGCCAGGTCGGCTTCGCCAAGCCCCATCGCCGCACCTAAGCGCAGCACTTGCTGCACCGCGCCCACCACCGGCATGACCGCACCGGTCGATTGCGCGGCCGCCGCAACCGTATCGATATCCTTCTGAAAGGTTTTGAGCGAGCCGATCGGTGCCTGGCCCGCTTCGGTCATGCGCGGCACGAACGTGCGCAGCAAGACGGAGTCGGCCCAGCCGCCCTCGAGCGCCCCCGGCAGCCGCGATGCATCGATCCCGGCCGCTTGCGCGAGCCCGACGGCTTCGGCGATTCCCGCCACCGTCGCGCAGACGATCGCTTGATTGCACAGCTTGGTCATCTGCCCCGCGCCTGCGGCGCCCATGTGCGTGATCCGCGCAGCATAGGCACGGATGATCGGTTCGACTGCCGCGACATCGGCCGCCACCCCGCCCGCCATGACCGCAAGCGTGCCGGCCTGCGCGCCGGGCACGCCCCCTGAAACGGGCGCATCGATCCAGCCGATGCCGTGGCGCGCCACACGGGCCGCATACTCGCGCGTGGCGCCGGGCGCAATGCTCGAGTGATCGACGATCCAACGCACGCGTCCCGCGCCCTCGGCGGCTGGCCCCCGCCCGAGCACGCCGTCGTCGCCGAACACGACTTCTTCAACGGCCCGCGTGTCGGACACACACAAAAACACCGCTTGCGCATGCGCAACGAGTTCGCGCGGGCGATCGACGACGTGCGCGCCGTCGGCGACGAGCGCCTGCGCTTTCTCGCGCGTTCGATTCCAAACCCAAACGGTGTGTCCTGCACGCAGCAGGTGCCGGATCATCGGCGCACCCATGAGGCCGGGCCCGCAAAATCCTATGTCCATCGTTCGTTTCTCCTTCGATGAAATGGCGCTGTTCGCGATGGGCGAGCCCGAATCGTCGCGGCGCACTCACGCACAACGATCGGCGCGCGCGAGCGTCCGCGCCTATACTGGTCTACTCATTCTCGACGAAAAACGGAGACGACTCATGAACGACCACGTCTACAAGTACATCGAACTGACCGGTTCGTCGACGAAATCGAGCGACGATGCCATTCGATGCGCCATCGAACGCGCCTCGAAAACCTTGCGCAATTTGAACTGGTTCGAAGTCACCGAAACGCGGGGCCATGTGGAAAATGGCGCCGTCGTGCACTGGCAGGTCACGCTGAAGCTGGGCATGCGCCTGGATGAGTGAGGGCGAGCGGCGTGAGCGGCCCGCCCCCTGATTGCAGCAGACTCGCCGTTAGTGCGGCAGGGAGCCGTCCACCCCTTGCACGTACCAATTGAGACGCTGCAGTTCCGGGTCGGACAGCGTCTTGCCCGCCGGCACCTTGATCGCGCCCGACTGATCCTTGATGGGGCCTGTGAAGAC
>JBQCDS010000346.1:0-4962 GCA_051961035.1 Trinickia sp.
ACGCAGTACGTCGCGCCGGCCACACCTGCCCGGGGGCCGGGATTATACCCGATCCCCGGCGCGCAGCCGAGCGTTAAACCGGCTGGCCGTGCGTCACGAACCAGGCGAAGCAGGCGATGCCCGCCACGATGCAATACACGCCGAACGAGGCCAAGCGGCCGCGTCCTTCGAAATAGCGCATCAAGAAGCGCACGCTCAGATAGGCGGCGATCGCCGTCAAGACGCCCCCGGCCATCGCGGTGCCCAATTGCCCGGGCACGTGAAAGAGCTTGGGGATTTCGAGCAGCCCGGCCGCGAAGATGATCGGCGTGCCCAGCAAGAATGCGAACTCGGCCGCGCTCTCGGCCGTCAAGCCGGCCGCGTTGCCCGCGATCATCGTCAGGCCGCTACGCGAGAAGCCTGGAATCAGCGCACCGATTTGCGCAAGACCGACGAGAAACGCTTGCTTGAATGTCAGGTTCTCGGGCGGACGGTGGGCGCGGGAACGCTGTAGGCGATCGCCGACCCAAAGCAGCAGGCCATTCACCACAAGCGCCAGCGCGACGATCCGCAAATCGTGAAAAATGCGCTCGAGCCGCTTTTCGAGCACGAGGCCCACCAGACCGGCCGGAATCGTGCCGATGATGAGCGCCCACATCATATGGCCCTCTTCGCTGCGCCGTCCCGCCAGCGAGCCGAACCAACCGCGAACCAGTGCGATCCAGCGTTTGCGGAAGTACCACAGCAGGGCGAGCGCCGTGCCCAGATGCAGCGCAACCAAAAACGGAATCAGTTGCGGCGCGTGCTTGTCGATATGGATGCCGAGCAAAGCCGGCGCGAGCAGCGTATGACCCAGGCTGCTGACAGGGAAAAGTTCGGTGACGCCCTGCAGGACGCTCAAAAAAATCAAAACACCAAGGCTCACGCGTCGATCCTTTTTTCGTCGAGGGGAGAATGAGAATTTTTTTCGAACGCGCGCCCGCCGGCCGCGTCCGATCGCGACGGGATTATGCCTAGCGACGCGGGATGAGCCAAGCGAATAAAAGATTTTTTCACCCCAAATACCAAGCAAAAACGTCATTGGTCAGTCATAATCCACCCGGATAATCGTTGCGGCGTAAACGTTTTCAGGCCCTGCACCACCGGACTGTACAGACAGACAGCAATGAAACATACGATCAAGGACGTAGCGGCGTACGCCGGTTTTTCCATCGCCACGGTGTCTCGTGCCATCAACGCGCCCCACACGGTGAACCGCGTGACGTTGGCGAAAATCCGGGAGGCGATCGAAGCGCTGCAGTTCAGCCCGAGCCCGCTTGGCAGACAGTTGCGCGGAGAGCGCACGCGCCTCATCGGCATTGTGCTCCCCACGCTTTCGAATCCCGTGTTCGCCGAATGCCTGCAAGGCATCGACGAACTCGCGGCGGCTCACGGCTACCGGCTGATGCTGATGACCACACAGTACGACGCCGCGCGCGAACGCCATGCGATCGAGACGCTGCTGGCCCAGCGTGTCGAGGGGCTGATCCTGACGGTTGCCGATGCCGACACGCATCCCCTGCTCGACGAGCTCGACCGCGACGGCAATCTGTATGTGCTGATGCACAACGACACGGTGCGCCGTCCGTCGGTTTCCGTGGACAATCGGCGCGCGGCCTTCGACGGCGTGCGCATGCTGATCGAGCATGGCCACGAGCGCGTCATGATGCTGGCCGGTACGCTTGCCGAATCCGACCGCGCGCGCCTTCGCTATCGCGGCTACTCGGAAGCGATGCGCCAGGCGGGCCTCGAGCCCGCGCAGGCCCTCGAAGTCGATTTCAACGCGGACGAACTCGCACCATCGGTGCTCGCGCATCTCACCTCGGGGCCGGCCCGCCCCACCGCGCTCTTTTGCAGCAACGACCTGCTCGCGATGGTCGTCATGCGCGGCTTGCGCCGCGCGCGCTTCGACGTGCCCGCCGATATGTCGATTCTCGGCTTCGACGGCTTGGCGATGGGCGAGCTCCTCTCGCCGCCGCTCGCCAGCATCGGCACGCCGAACCGCGAAATCGGCTGTGCGGCGTGGCGACGCCTGATGGCGCGGATCGAGGGCGCCGACGACAGCGAATCGCTCTCCCTCACGCTGCCTCACATATTGCGCCAAGGCGCGACGATCGCCGCGCTCTCGGGTGCGGCCGGTAACGCGCTGCCCGCGCATCCCGCCGCCTAAGCCACGGGCATCCGCTTGTGGGCGCCGCCGTTTTTTGGCCGGTGCCTGCATTCCCACGACGTCCCGTTCCTCTCTTTCTCGGCCCGTTAGGAGACCTTAAAAGTGATACGTCGCTCATCCAGCCTTCGCGCATACCTTGCGCGCTTCGCCGGTACCGCTGCCGCGCTGGTCGCGTTTGCCGGCGCCTTCGCCCCCGCCGCCCATGCCCAGCAGACAGCCATTTGCTACAACTGCCCCCCCGAGTGGGCCGACTGGGCGAGCGAGCTTAAGGCCATTCAGGAGAAGACGGGCATTCACGTGCCCTCGGACAACAAAAACTCGGGCCAGGCGATCGCTCAGCTGATCGCGGAGAAAAAGAGCCCCGTCGCCGACGTCGTCTATCTTGGCGTGTCCTCGGCATTCCAAGCCAAGGACAGGGGCGTCATCCAGCCGTACAAGCCCGCGCACTGGAACGACGTGCCGGCCGGCATGAAAGATCCGCAAGGCTACTGGTTCGCGATTCATTCCGGCACGCTCGGCTTCTTTGTCAACAAGGACGCGCTCGAAGGCAAACCCGTGCCGCAATCCTGGGCCGATTTGCTCAAGCCCGAGTACAAAGGGATGATCGGCTATCTCGATCCGTCCAGCGCATTCGTCGGCTATGCCGGGGCCGTTGCCGTGAACCAGGCGCTCGGCGGCTCGTTCGACAACTTCAAACCCGCGCTGGACTGGTTTGCCAAGCTCAAGGCCAACGAGCCGATCGTGCCGAAGCAAACGGCCTACGCGCGCGTGCTCTCGGGTGAGATTCCGATCTTGCTCGACTACGACTTCGATGCCTATCGCGCTAAATACAAGGATCACGCGAACGTGCAATTCGTGATTCCCACGGAAGGCACGATCTCGGTGCCGTACGTGATGAGCCTCGTCAAGGGCGCGCCGCACGAGGCGAACGGAAAGAAGGTGCTCGATTTCGTGCTGTCCGACGAAGGTCAGAAGATTTGGGCCAATGCGTTCCTGCGGCCCGTGCGCGCGAGTGCGATGACGAAGGAAGCGGCGGCGAAATTCTTGCCCGAGAGCGACTACGCGCGTGCCAAACCCGTCGATTTCGCCAAGATGGCCGAAAAACAGCAAGCATTCGGCGAGCAGTATCTGGCGGTCATGCACTGAGCCAACGGAACCATCGCCATGACTGCGTGGCGCGCGAGCACGCCGCGCGAACCGCGGCTCGCGCGCCGCTCGCCACCGGCGAGCGCGGCCTCTCGACGAGTGGTCAACACATGCACGACATTACTTTTCCGTTACGCTGGCGCATCGTTCTGATCGCGCCGGCGCTCGCCGTCTTCATCGCCTTTTGGCTCCTGCCGATGGCGGTGCTCGTCGACGTCAGCGGCAACGGCCACGCCGTCGCCACCTATCGCGCGCTGCTCGCGAATGAGCGTTACATGGGCAGTCTCGTCGCAACGGTCGTACTCTCGGCCACCGTGACGCTCGCCACGCTCGTGCTGTCGGTCATTTCGGGCCTGCTGCTGGCCCGGCGCGAATTTCCCGGCAAACGCACGCTCGTCGCGCTGCTCACGTTTCCGCTCGCGTTCCCAGGCGTCGTGGTCGGGTTCATGGTGATCATGCTCGCGGGCCGCCAGGGGCTCATCGGCGCGCTCTCGCAAAAGCTCACGGGCGATCGATGGGTGTTCGCCTCTTCGATGACGGGCCTCTTCATCGGCTACCTCTACTTGTCGATTCCGCGCGTGATCGTCACGGTCATGGCATCGGCTCAAAAGCTCGATCCTTCGCTCGAGGAGGCGGCGCGCTCGCTCGGCGCCTCGCCCTGGCAGATCATGCGCGACGTTGTCTTGCCGGGGCTCGCGCCCGGGCACGACGCGGCCGGCGCAATTTGCTTCGCCACGGCGATGGGCGCGTTCGGCACCGCGTTCACGCTCGCCACCGACATCGACGTCCTGCCCATGACCATCTACACCGAATTCACACTGAACGCGAACATGATCACCGCGGCAGGGCTATCGGTGATCCTCGGCATCGTCACATGGCTCGTGCTCGCCGTCGCGCGCAGCGCAACGGGCTCGGCCGTGGCCGCCACCGCGTGAAGCCTCCAATGAATCAGCTTGCCGATAACACGAGCGTCGATCGCCGCGCCTCCTGGGTGGCGGACAATCTGCGGCCGCGCGCGCTACTTGCGCTCGGGCAATGGGTCGTCACGTTCGGCCTATGCGCCTTTCTCGTCGTGCCCGTCGTCATGTCGATCATGGCGGGGCTCACGGTCAACTATTTTCGCGGTATCTCGAGCGGCCTCACGCTGCGCTGGCTCGCGCAAGTGTGGGCGCAGTACCACGGCTCGGTGTTCCTTTCGCTCGAAGTGGCCGCCGCGACGCTCGCCATCACGCTCGTCACCGGCGTGCCCGCCGCCTATGCGCTCGCACGCAGCAAGACGCGCTGGGCCCGCATCGTCGAGGAGATGCTCGTGCTGCCGATCGCGCTGCCGGGGCTCGCCTCCGCACTCGCGCTCATCGTCGTCTATGGCGGCTTCACGGCGTTTCGCATGAGCGTCGCGTTCATCGTCGTCGGCCATGTCGTGTTCACGCTGCCGTTCATGGTGCGCGCCGTCGCGGCCGTCGCGGCGAGCGCCGACTTGCGCACGCTCGAGGAAGGCGCGGCGAGCCTCGGCGCTACGTTCGCGCAGCGCTTTTTCACGGTCGTGCTGCCCAATCTGAAACCCGGCATCGTGGCCGGGGCACTCGCCGTCGTCACGCTGTCCATCGGCGAATTCAATCTGACGTGGA
>JBQCDS010000347.1:0-10663 GCA_051961035.1 Trinickia sp.
ATCTCCTTCACATAAATAAAATGACTTAAACTCATCTTTCGCATTCCAAATTGGAACTAAGGAGGGGCGTCATTGAGTTGCGCGCGCTGCGCTATTTCGTCGAAGTCGTTCGGCAGCAGAGCTTCACGCTCGCCGCCGAGCGCATGTTCGTCACGCAGCCCACCATCAGCAAGATGGTGAAGGCGCTCGAAGAAGAGATCGGCGCGCCGCTGCTGTTGCGCGAAGGCCGCCAGATGGTCCTGACCGACGAGGGCCGCATCGTCTTTCAGCGAGGACAAGACGTATTGGCAGCCTATGCGCAGTTGCAGGCCGAGCTCGACGACGTGGGCACGCTCGGGCGCGGGGCGCTGACGATCGGCATTCCGCCGATGGGCGGTTCGTTGTTCACGCCGGTCATCGCTGAGTTCCGCCGGCGCTATCCGAAGATTGAGCTGAAGCTGTTCGAGCAGGGCTCGCGTGCGATCGAGGCGGCGCTGCTGGCCGGGGAACTCGAATTCGGCGGCGTGCTGCTGCCCGTCGATGCGCAGGTGTTCGACGTGCTGCCGATGTCGCTGCAGTTGCTGTGGGTGGTCGCGCCGCACGGCTCGCGCTTCGACGATATGCGTGAAGTGCGGCTGCCCGATCTCGCCTCGGAACCGTTCGTCTATTACGGCGACAGTTTGGCGCTGAACGATGTGGTCACGCGCGCTTGCAGCGACGCGGGCTTCGCGCCGCAGATCGTCTCGCGCAGCAGCCATTGGGATTTCATGGCAGCGCTCGTGCGCGCGGGTGTCGGCATCGCGCTGCTGCCGGCGCCTTATTGCCGCAAACTCGATCCGGCGTACTTCACCTGCCGCCCGGTGGTCGAACCCGAAATTCGCTGGGAGATGGCCATTGCCTGGCGCAAGAGCGGCTATCTCTCCCACGCCGCGCGCGCCTGGCTCGACGTCGCCCGCGAAACGCTGCCTGGGCAGCCCGGAGACGAGTTCATTTACACGCGCTCCGACAACGTGAGCGACGCGCCCGGAGACAGTTGAACGCGCCACCTGGCGCGTGAGCGGTGAAAGTCCACAGCGGGGGCTACCGGGACCCTCGGCGTATCTTTGTTGTTTCGCTCAGCAACCGGTTCCGGTGGCGGGCATCGACGGAGCGATGGCGACGCCGCTTATCGCAGAGCGATCCCTCTACGCAGAGCCAACCGCGCGAACCTATCATTGAGCGAGACGCGCCAGACGCGTATGGGCGCGCGGCTTTGCGCATACGGTTCGAACGCCGATGCCTCGCGCTATCACAGGAGACACGCACATGGAACCGCAGGCCCCGCCAGCCACGCACGAAGTCACCAACCAAGCCCCGCCGCTCGAACACTACAACTTGTATGAAATCGATCCGACGCTCAGCGCCGCCGTCGAGCGCGAGGACGCGGCCTGGCACGCGCAAACGCTCGCGCGCGACGGCGCCATGTTGGGCACGCCCGAGATCATCGCACTGGCGAGCGAGGCGAACCGCCATACGCCGGAATTGTTTACGTTCAGCCCGCGCGGCGAGCGCATCGATACGCTCGAGTTTCATCCAAGCTGGCATCGACTGCTCGCGCTGCTCAGGCACGAAGGCCTGCACGCCCTGCCCTTCGACACGCCGCGCGCAGGTGCGATGGCCGCGCGCTGCGCCGGCTATTTCCTCCATGCTCAACTCGAATCGGGCTCGCTGTGTCCGGTGACGATGACATTCGCCAGCATTCCGGTGCTGCGGCGCGAGCAGGCGCTGTTCGCCCAGTTGGCCGACAAGCTCTACACGCGCGAGCACGACCCGAGCGATGCGCCGCTCGAACGCAAACGCTCGATGATGGTCGGCATGGGCATGACGGAAAAGCAAGGCGGCTCCGACGTGCGCATGAATCAAACACGCGCCTCGGCGCTTGGCGCCGCCACGGGGCGCGGCGCGCAATACCGGCTCGTCGGTCATAAATGGTTCTTCTCGGCACCGCAATGCGATGCGCACCTCGTGCTCGGCCGCACGAGTGCCGATGCACCGATCTCCTGCTTTTACGTGCCGCGCTATCGCCCCGACGGCACCCGCAATGCAATCCGCGTGCAGCGCCTGAAGGACAAACTCGGTAATCGCTCGAACGCGAGCAGCGAGGTGGAGTTCGCCGATGCCTTCGGCATCATGATCGGCGACGAAGGACGCGGGGTGCCAACCATCATCGAAATGGCGAACTACACGCGGCTCGATTGCGTGATCGGCAGCGCGGCGCTGATGCGTGCTGCCCTCGTCCAGGCGATCCATCATGCCCGGCACCGCGTCGCGTTCTCGCGCAAGCTCTTAGCGCAGCCGCTGATGCGCAACGTGCTGGCCGATCTCGCGCTCGAGAGCGAAGCCGCCACGGTGCTTTTCATGCGCCTTGCGGGCGCGTTCGATGCGCATCTCGCCGCCGAACGCACGGGCACCGCACAGAACGACATCGAGCGGGCGTGGCGCCGCATCGTCACGCCGGCGGCCAAGTTCTGGGTCTGCAAGCGGGCGCTCGAATTCACGGGCGAAGCGATGGAGGTGTGGGGCGGCAATGGTTATGTCGAAGAAGGGCCGATGGCGCGCTTTTATCGCGAAGCGCCCGTGAACTCCATCTGGGAAGGGTCGGGCAACGTCATGTGCCTCGATGTGCTGCGCGCGCTCGAACGCGATCCCCAAGGCGCGCACGCACTGCTCGCGCAATGGCGAGCCGATGCGCAAGGCGCACCAAAGCTCGTCGCGGCGCTCGACACATTGCAAGCGTCGCTCGCCACGGCGCTCGAAGAACGCGAAGCCGGCGCACGCGCGCTTGTTCAGCAACTGGTGCTGTGCGCGCAGGCGGTCTTGATGCTACGCACGGCGCCTGAGCAGCATGCGCAGGCGTTCATCGCCACACGGCTGGGGACGTCCGGCGCCGGGCTCGCATGCGGGCGTGTTTATGGCACGCTGCCCGCGACATTCGATCATGACGCCATCGTCGCGCATGCGTTCAGCGCCTAAGCCGCCGGGCGCCCGAGCGACCGATCGCCGCGAGGAGTATCGAGCGGCGCCGAGGAACCACACCCCAACCGCAGCCGCCCATCGAGGCACCACCCACGCAGAGGACGCGAATGAAAAACGATTTGCCGGGCGCGACGACGCTCGAGCAACTACTGCAGCTCCAGCGCGACGCGCATGCGCGCGAGCCGTTTCCGTCGTGGGACACGCGAGCGGCGCGTCTGAAGGCGCTGCGCTCGATGCTGCTCGATAACAGCGATGCGCTGGCCGAAGCACTCGATGCCGACTTCGGCCGGCGCTCGAAAGCGGAGCTGATGCTCTCGGAGCTTTGGCTCGCCAAAGGCGAGATCGATTCCGCGCTCAAGCACGGCAAACGCTGGATGAAACCGCAGCGGCGCGCGACGGGCGTATGGCTCACGCCCGCGACGGCGAAAGTGATGCCGCAGCCGCTTGGAATCGTCGGCATCGTCGCGCCGTGGAACTATCCGATTTTGCTCGCCGTCGGCCCGCTGATCGGTGCGCTCGCGGCCGGCAATCGCGCGATGATCAAGATGTCGGAGTTCGCGTCGCACACGGCCGAACTCTTTCGCCACCTGATCGAGCGCACGTTCGCGCGCGAGCAGGTGGCTGTCGTCACGGGTGACGCCTCGGTTGGCGCCGCCTTCTGCTCGCTGCCGTTCGATCATCTGGTCTTCACGGGATCGACTGCGGTTGGGCGCGAGGTCATGCGGGCCGCCGCAGCCAATTTGACACCGGTCACGCTGGAGTTGGGCGGCAAATCGCCCGCGATCGTCGGGCCGCACGCGCGCTTCGATGCCGCCGTCGACAGCATCATCGCCGGCAAGATGCTCAACGCAGGTCAAACCTGTATCTCTCCCGATTACGTGCTCCTGCCACGCGGCAAAGAGCAAGCGTTCATCGAGCGTGCGCGTTCGCGCGTCGCTCGGCTTTACCCCGACTTCACGCGCAACCGCGATTACACGACGCTCATCTGCGCTCGCCACTTCGAGCGCATGCGCCAACTCGCCGACGAAGCGGTGCACGCGGGCGCCACGCTGCATCCGCTGACGGAGTGCGCGCCCGACGAAACGCGCAAGCGCTTCCCGCCCTGCGTCTTAACGAGCGCGCCCGACACCTGCGCGTTGATGCAAGAGGAAATCTTCGGGCCGCTGCTGCCGCTCGTGCCCTACGACACGCTCGACGACGCCTTGCGCTATATCAACGCGCGCGCTCGCCCGCTCGCGCTGTATCTGTTCGACGATGACCGCCGCACCGTCCAGCGTGTATTGCACGAGACCGTCTCAGGCGGCGTTGCCGTCAACGAAACGCTGCTGCATATCGCCTGCGAGGGACTGCCGTTCGGCGGCGTGGGCGCAAGCGGCATGGGTGCCTACCACGGTTACGACGGCTTCGCCGCATTCTCGAAGATGAAGCCCGTGCTCATGCAGCCACGCATCAACGCGCGTGCGCTGCTCCTCCCGCCGTATGGGCGGCGCTTTCATGCCGTGATGCGGCTGATGTTCAAGTTTTGAATTTGCACAAAGGGTGCGGGCAAGGCGGCCGTGCTCGGCCAGCTTGCATTACACGGGCCATAACGGCCCTTCCTGCATCGCCCCAATTTGCTCGCGCAATTCGAGCACGCGCTCTTCCCAGTATCGCTGTGTGTTGAACCACGGGAATGCGGCTGGGAACGCGGGATCATCCCAACGCCGAGCCAGCCAGGCCGCGTAATGCATCAAGCGCAGGGTGCGCAGCGCCTCGATCAAATGCAGCTCGCGCGGCTCGAACTCGCAGAAATCCTCGTAACCGGCAAGCAAGTCGGACAGCGCGCTCGACGCCTCCGCGCGCCCGCCCGGCAAGAGCAGCCAGAGATCTTGAATCGCGGGGCCCATTCGGCTGTCGTCGAAATCGACGAAGTGAGGGCCCGCTTCGGTCCACAACACGTTGCTCGCGTGACAATCGCCGTGCAGGCGCAAGTAAGCCACGTCCCCGGCCGCCTCGAACGCTCGCTCGACGCCTTCGAGCGCCATCGTCGCGGCCGCTTCGTACGAAGCCCGCAGCTCGCTCGGAATGAATTCGTGCGTGCGCAGAAATTCGCGCGGCTCGTAGCCGAACGTTTCGATATCGAGCGTGGGCCGCGCCACATAGGGCGTTCGCTTGCCGAGTGCATGAATGCGGCCGATAAAGCGTCCCATCCACTCCAGCGTGTCGCGCCGATCGAGATCGGGCGCGCGTCCGCCGCGCCGCTCGAAAACCGCGAACCGGAAACCGTCGAACGTATGGAGCGTGCGCGCGTCGATCTCGCGAGCCGGGACGGCGGGAATCTCTCCCTGCACGAGTTCGGCCACGAACGCGTGCTCTTCGAGAATCGCTTCGTCTGACCATCGCTGCGGCCGATAGAATTTCGCGACGACAGGCGGCCCGTCTTCGACGCCCACTTGATACACGCGGTTTTCGTAACTGTTGAGCGGCAACAGACGGCCGTCGGTGCGCACGCCGGTTGGAGCCAGCACGCTATCGAGCGCATCGAGCACGCATTCCGGCGTGAGCCGAGTGAAGGGGTGCGCGGCCGCTTGGCCGGACGCGTCGGGGGAATCGGAGAAAGGCTCGTTCATGCCGGCATTGTGCCGCATCTAGCACACGGCCTGGCGTACGACTAGCGGGGAGGGGCGCGAAAAACGAATATCAATGGACGAGCGAACCCGCCGGGCGGGCCACGAGCTCGCCCGTATCGATCAAATCGTCGAGAAAGAACGGCTCGGTGTTCAATTGCAGCGATGCACCGGGCTCGCCGGCAAACCAAACGACCATCGCCATATCGCCGAGTATGCGCATGACGATACCGCGCGCGCCGGACGGCACGGCTATATGCACCGACTTGACGATGGAACCGACTTGCATGATGTCTCCCCTCCGGGGCGTTGAACGATGACCCGATTGTTCACGGAACCGGCCATCGAGGATAGCCGAATGTGAAGGCCTATTGACCGTCATTTCTCGCAATCGTCCTTACAAAAAGCTGACCATTCGAACAGCGAGAGTTCGGTGTCCGTTCGCATGGACCGGCGCGGCATCCGCCGCACGCCCCGGACATTGATCGTGTCGCGCGACCTAGCGCGCACGAGGCGGTATAGTCCAAGCATAACGCGTGGTCTCACCGCGGTCGATGTACGCGATGCGGGCGCTGCGTCGCAGCACCGTCGGGGCAGCGCCATGCGGGGCACATCGATTGCACCATCGCTCATGCGGCGTGCCGCTTGGCAACGAGCCGCAGCGCCGCCCCGCCAACGGGGCACATCGGGAGCGCGAGCGCGAAAGGAGAAAGAACGATGAACGAACTTCCGCAACGCAGCACGCGGTCGATCCGCTGTACATGGGCCCTCGGCGCCGCTGGTATCGCGCTCGCGTTCTGCGCATGCACCCGTGACAACCGCGAGGACGTGAAACCGACGGCCACGACGGCCTATCGCTCGGCACAGCCGGGCGCGCAGCAACCGGGAACGGCCCCGGCACAGCCTCGGCAGTAAAGTGTCGGCAACCGCGCCGTTTCTCGAACGCGGCTCGCGCGCTTACTGGAGAGCGAGCCTTGCCCTGCTCTTTGCCGGTTATGCGACGTTCTCGCTGCTTTACTGCGTGCAACCGCTGCTGCCCGCGTTTTCTTCAACGTTCGGCACGACACCCGCGCAAAGCGCCCTAGCCATCTCGCTGACGACCGCCGTGCTGGCCTTGGCGATTTTCGCGGCCGGCTTCGCGTCCGAGGGCCTCAGCCGGCATCGGCTGATGACGGCTTCGCTCACCGTCTCGGCATTGCTGACGCTCGCCGTCTCGGTCGTCCCTCATTGGTCGCAACTGCTCGTGCTGCGCGCGCTCGAGGGCGCCGCGCTCGGCGGGGTGCCGGCCGTCGCGATGGCTTACCTCGCCGAGGAAGTCCACCCCGACGGACTTGGACTGGCGATGGGCCTTTACGTGGGCGGCACTGCGATCGGCGGAATGGCTGGACGGGTAATCGCCGGCGCGCTGGCCGACGTATTCTCGTGGCGCATCTCGATCGCGGTCATCGGCGTGCTCGGTCTCGCCTCGATGCTCGCATTTCGGGCGTTGCTGCCGCCCTCTCGACATTTCGTGCCGCGGCGTGGCCTTCCTCTTGCGCATCATCGCCAGGCGCTCGCCGCGCATCTGGCCGAGCCTGGGCTCAGGGCGCTATTCGCCATGGCGTTCGTCCTGATGGGCAGCTTCGTCACGCTTTACAACTACGTGGGCTACCGGCTGCTCGCGCCGCCCTACAACCTGAGTCAGGCACAGATCGGAGCCATCTTCATCGTTTATTTGGTGGGCGTGATCGCTTCGCCGTTGTCCGGGCGCATGGCCGACCAGTTCGGCCGCGCGCGCGTCTTGATGGCGAGCCTCGCGCTCATGCTCGTGGGCGTCGCGCTGACGCAACTCGCCCCAATTGCAGCCATCGTGGCCGGCATCGCGTGCGCCACCTTCGGCTTTTTCGCGGGTCACGCGGTGGCGAGCGGCTGGGTGGGCCGTCTCGCGCAGCGCGCGAAGGGCCAAGCCGCCGCCCTCTATCTGCTCGCGTACTACCTCGGCTCGAGCTTCGTCGGCTGGTACGGTGGACGCTGCTTCAGCGCTTACGGCTGGAGCGGCGTGACCGTGCTCGTCGGTACGCTGCTTGCCGTCGGCGTCATCGCGGCGGTGTGGCTGCGCGCGCGAGAGCGAGCCGGCGCGGCATGATGCGAATCGCGTTCCGTCTCCTATACTCGTTTGACGAATGCGCACGTTTACCGCGCTGCACGGCAGCGATAAGGGGAGGAACCGAGCATGCCGACCAACTTCACGATCAGCGATTTCATCCTCGTCATTCCGATGGCGCTTGCAGGCGCACTGTTCCTCGGCGCGCTGCCCACTCACTCGCGCGCTTTGCACAACGTGCTGCGCGTGCTGGGCGCGATGCTCGGCGTGGTGTTCGCCGTCGTGCTCGTCGAAGGGCTGCCGGCGCTGATGTAGCCCGGCGAGAAGCCGATCGGCGAACACGAACGGTGTCGCTCGGTCGCTTCGATCAAATCCGTCGGATCAGGTCAGACCCGCTGATCCGTCGACGGCTTTTCCCATATGTTGATGCCGCCTTCGGTCGCATAGCGATCGATTTCGGCGATCTCTTCGCTCGAGAACGCGAGGTTCGCGAGCGCGGCCACGTTTTCGCGCACCTGCTCCGGGCGGCTCGCACCGATCAGCGCCGAGGTCACGCGGGCATCGCGCAGCACCCAAGCGAGCGCCATTTGTGCAAGGCTTTGCCCGCGCCGCTTGGCGATTTCGTTGAGTTTGCGTACATGCTCGATGTTCTCGTGGCTCAAATGGCTTTGCTGCAGCGAGCCGCCACCGGGCCTGTTGATGCGTGCATCCTCCGGCACACCGTTCAAATACTTCGAAGTCAGCAGCCCCTGCGCCAGCGGCGTGAAAGCAATGCAACCGCTGCCCACCTCGCCCAACGCGTCCAGCAGTTCGCTCTCGATCCAGCGGTTGAGCATGTTGTACGACGGCTGATGAATGAGCAGCGGGACCTTGTGCTCGCGCAGCAGGGCCGCCATCTCGCGCGTTTTCGCGGCCGAGTACGACGAGATGCCGATGTACAGCGCCTTGCCTTGATGGACGGCGCTCGCCAACGCGCCGGCCGTTTCCTCGAGCGGCGTATCGGCATCGAACCGATGCGAATAAAAGATGTCGACGTAATCGAGCCCCATGCGGAGCAAGCTCTGGTCGAGGCTTGCGAGCACGTATTTGCGTGATCCGCCGCCCCGGCCGTACGGCCCCGGCCACATGTCCCAGCCCGCCTTCGACGAAATCAGCAACTCGTCGCGATAGGGGCGGAAATCATCCTTGAACAGCCGGCCGAAATTCGTTTCGGCACTGCCGTAGGGCGGCCCGTAGTTGTTGGCGAGATCGAAGTGGGTGATGCCGAGATCGAATGCCGTGCGCAGCATCTCGCGTTGCGTCGAGAGCGGCGTCGTATCGCCGAAGTTGTGCCACAAGCCGAGCGACAGCGCGGGGAGTTTCAGCCCCGAGCGGCCGCAGGTGCGAAATTGCATGTCCGAATAGCGGGCGGAAGCGGCTTCATAGGCCATGAGAGTCCTCGATGAGTACGTGGATGAATGGTTCGGCAAGCGAGTCGAACTGTTGCGAACCGATGGACACTTGCGCGGCAAGTTTCATACACTGCCGCCTGCTCGAACCCTACAAGAGAGAGTCCATGATCAAAGCGATTTCCCTGGCACTGATCGCGGGTGGCATCGTGCTGCTGTATTTCGGCGGCCAATCGTTCCACTCGCTGGCCAACGACGTGTCGCGCACCTTCACCGGCGCGCCCACCGATAAGACGATTTGGCTCATCGCGGGCGGCGTGGTCGCCACGCTGGCCGGCCTCGTCGGCTTGACGATGTCCGCGCGGCGCTGACGGCAAGCGCGCGCACGTTGCCGGCTCACGCACGGGTGCCGGCTCAGACGGCCACTTCCGGCTTGGAGGCCGAGCGCGTGCCGGGCAGCGGGACGTTGCTCGCGCCGTGGTAGGTGAACACGAGCGAGAATTTGACGTCGTCGCTGAGGTTCTGGCCCGCCGAGTGCAGCGTGTTGCAATGAAAGAAGACGACATCGCCGGGATCGAGTTCCGGCGATACGGCCGTGCGGATCAACGCTTCGTTCTCGGGCAGGTCCGCGCGGAAAAACTTCTGCGAATCGAATTGTTCCGACATAAACGTGCCCGCATGCGAGCCGGGCACCAACCAGAGCGCGCCGTTGCTTACCGTTTCCCTGCCGAGCGCGAGCCAGGTGGAGACAAGATCGTCGCGCTCGAACGACCAGTAGCGGGCATCGCGGTGCCAGCCCGTCAAGCTGCCGTAAGCCGGGTGCTTCGTCATCATGCAATTGTGATGCGCGCGCGATAGGCGCGGCGCCTCCCCGAAATACAGCTCCATCCAGCCCCTGATTTCAGGCGCCGTCGCCCATTCGCGAAAAAGCGCATCGCGCGCATACGCATCGAGCAATCGCCGCACCGTATGGCCGCCCGGCGCATGCTTCGATTCGGGTGCGCCCGGATAGCGCAAGTCGGCCTCGAACTCGAGCGGCTGCGCCGCCTCGGCCAATTGCTGCATCGCGACGTTCTTCAGCGCCGAACAGCGTTCCTGCGAGACGAGCCCTTTCACGACGACGAAGCCGCGCTCACGCAGCTCCTGCACTTGTTCTTTTTTCGATTGCGCTGACATGAAACCTTCCTTGCTGGAGGGCCGCTCGGGGCGGAAACGTTTCATTTTAAAGCGGGCGCGAGGAAAGCGTCGCGGCATCGCGCGTTTGCCAAGGTCTGCACGACTTACCCCTGTCACCATTCGAGTGTAGGCTGCCCCCATGTCGATCGTCATGGCCGGCTACTGGCGACTGCCCTTTGTGTCGCCCGCCGTCGCCGCCGCCTCCCCTCATTTCGCCTCGCATGCCCCGGCCCGCGCCGCTATGGCCGCGTGCGGCATGCTGGTTGCGACACCGCGGCAGTTTCGTGTCGCGGGACCACCCACGCTTTTCCATCATCATGCAAAAACGCCTTGCCTCTCGTCATAGCCGAACGCGTATGACGCTGAACCCGGCCCGCCTGGGCCGCCGAACGTCCATGCGCGCGCTGCGGCACCAT
>JBQCDS010000348.1:0-2205 GCA_051961035.1 Trinickia sp.
TCGAATCGGCGCTTTGCCTTTGGCGCTCAACTGAATGCACCATGCGCGTTACGGCTCCTGACGGCGTCCAAAAAGCGCGGTAACGACGATCGCGCAAAGCGCGCCGACAATAGCGGTGGCCAATGCGGAAAACACCAGGTTCGACGAGACGTACTTGTTGTATCGCTGGTCGGTAATGAAATCCCCGTCGCTCGCGAACCACGCACTGCCATGAACGGTGACGGCGACGCTGTCGCGTTCCAGGTCGATCTGTGTTGCGCGCAATCGGCCATCCGTCGCGCAATCGTCTATCGTGGGTGCCCCTAAGCGCCAATAGTCTTCTCCGCCGCGCGCGGCGCATGCGTACAGTACATCGGCGTCGCCCCCGATCGGCCGCACCGCCGCGCCGCGCAACGGGAGTCCGGATTCGTTCTCAGTGGAGTCTTCAATCCCCAACCGAAAGGTCGAGGCCAGCTTGCTCGACGGAAAGATCAGCTTCAGCGGACGATCCTCTTGAACGACGATCGTGAGCGGAACGGGGCCAGGGAGAATCACGGGCTCGCGATCCGCAATCCTTAACGCCTTTTGTTCGACGACGGGCGTCGCGCCGCGGCCGCCACCGAGCAATACGCTCAAATGAACGACCATCTGCGCGCCGTGCGCGCGAATGCTCAATCCCGAATCCGGTCCCTCCTGGGTGTTTGCAATGTCCACTTGCGGTGCCCGTTGGCCGTCTTGCAATGCGATGTCGATCGTCGTGTGGCCGGTTCCGGCAGCGGCAGTGGTCCAGGCGATGGGGCCGCTCGATTCGGGAAGCGCGAGATTGAAATCGGTGCGCAGCGATCGAAGCGTTGCGTCGTCCAGGCGCGCGCTATCGAAGCGAACGTCGATGCCTTCCTTGTCGGCACCCAAGATCGTCAGCAGCGATGCGCCCGCCCGAGGGTAGAGAACGAGCTGGTCGTTCGTCGATATTTTCCAAGGCTTGGGCGGCACTTCGGTACCGACGGGCCGGCTCGTCACGTACCAAGCCAGCGCCGCTAGCAAGAGCAAAGCGACCAATGCGTAGCAGGCGCCGACGATGATTGTGCGCGCGCCCGAGCGAACGGCTTCGGTGCTCGTTTTGTTTTCCGTTTCGTTTTCGTTTTCGTTTTTGGTTTCGGTTTTGGCCTTGGCCTCGGCGGTGCCTTTGCCTTCGCCTTTCGCGCACGGATTCGGGTGGCGGGTCATGGCGGCGAAATGTGCACGGAGTCTTGCGAGATTGCACCGACCCAGCTCTTTTCGTCGTTCAGTGTGTTCCAGGCGCGAATCTGCAAGCGATAGACGCCCGGCATCCGCCTGCCACTTTGCCGGGTGCCGTCCCAGCTACCGTTATGCGTGCCCCGCTGCGACGCGAAGAGTTCGGTCGCGCGAACGGGGATGACCGTCCACCGCCCTGGGCCGCTTGGCCGGAAGTCGAGGATTTCTTGCGAAATACGCGCGAAGTCGTTTTCAGCGACGTAGCCGAAATTGGCGACTTCCTGTGGAAAGCGGGGCGCCGGAGGCCCGAATTGCAGATTATTGATGGCCACTGAGCCCATCGCTCGCGGGCCGGCACCCATGGCATAGACGTCGATAGGCGAATAATCGCGCTTCGGTTCCGCGACGGTGCAGGGCCTGGTCACTGAATAAACGACGTAGTGCGCAGGGCGAGGCTCCTTCCCGATCATCGCAGGCAATTCCACCTTGACGATGTGGCGGCCGGTACGCCCGTTCTCATCCAGAATGGCACGCCATGACGCGGTATCTTCCGAGTCGAGCTGAAGCCATGTGCAGCTATCTGGGCGAGGCATGAAATCGATCACGTAGGGCCAACTGCCTCGTGCAAATCCGACGACGACAAACGAACCGACGCTCGAACTCGCGGGAAATCGCGGTCCCTCTTTGAGCAGGGTCTCGGATGTCGGTGCGGGCGACGGGGCCGGCGATGCGTCGCCGGCTGCCGGTGGCGGCCCCGAATCGCGGGGTGGAAAAGGAAAGAGAGCGGGAGGGTGGAAGTGTAACGACGGTTCGCCTCGAGTGCCATCAGGTTCGGTCGGTCTATCGCCCCTCAAATACTGTTGAGCGTTAGCCGCGCCGCAGGCGAGAAACATGCACGCCGACACTAAGCAACCGGCGATATGAGGCCGGCCAACCGGCATTGAACGGTTGCGATGCTTCATGACTGCCTCCGTTGGCAGACATCGAACT
>JBQCDS010000349.1:0-2678 GCA_051961035.1 Trinickia sp.
GATGCTCAGGACATTAGCCTTGCCTCCGTCGTTCGACGTCGCCCCGAGGGCGATCGAGCCTGATCCCGTGCAAACGGCGTTGAAACCGACTGCCAATGCCGTCGCTGCGTTCGTCACCGACGATTCGGTGCCGAGCGCGAAGGCACCGCTCGACGACGTTACACCCGCACCCTGGCCGATCGCGAACGACCCATGGCTCGGCGAATCGACCTTCGCTGGCGCATCGATGCCCAAAGGCCCAGTGGAGAAGGCGATATATTTGCTGGAGGACTGCCCGACGTTCAGGCTGTCCACATAGGCTTTGCCGACAAGGCTACGGCTCGCTTGCGGATTGGACGGATCGTCGATCTGACCCACCGCTTTCCCGTTCACATAGAATTCGTGCGTGCCCGCACCCACCGTGTACTTGAGCGACACGCCATTGTCCAACCCCAGCGTCGCCGCTGCCGATGCGCCGAAGCTGATCGTGCTCAGAAAGGTATGCACGCCGGACCATTGCGGCGCGATGCTCTGATCCAAGCCGAGCACGACGTCCGATCGCATGAAGGTGTCCGCGCTCCCACCGCTCACCGCCGTGCCGATGCTGACCGCCGGATGGAGCGGCTTGCCCGGCTGTACGCTCGTGCCGCCACCCCCGCCATGCGTGTCGACATACGATTTGGAGACGAGGCTCGTCGCGCCCTGCGGATTCGAAGGATCGTCGATCTGCGCAACCGCGTTGCCGCCCACATGGAATTCGTGCTTGGCGCTCGTGGACGCCACCGCATATTTCAAGGATGCACCGTCGGCGGCCAACGCCCCCGCCGGCTGGCCGCTCCCCTGAGCCAGATTCACACTGCCCTGAAAGTCGGTATCCGTTTTGAAGGTATGCGTGGCCGTCCAAGCCGGCGCGATGCCTTCGTCCAGCGCAAGGACGACATCGTGGGGCACGCAATAGCTCGTACTGATGCCGCTCTGCTGATCCTTGAGCAGCTTGACGGTGGTCTTGTACTCGAGCGGAATCACATTTGCGTTTTGCAGCGCGGAAGGCGGCACGGGTGCGCCGCTTCCTTCTCTCCCGTCGATCTTGTCGCTCATGTTCGATCGCTCCTTAGCCCGCATTGGAAACGCAGATCACCAACCTCAAGCCCTTAGCCTGCTGATCGGCAGGCGTCGGCGTGCACAAGCCGAGCACATTGCCCGGCACCAGGGACACGCTCTCGTTGAAGGTGATGGTTCCGCTAACGGCGCCGCTCCCGGCTGGAAAAGACACCGTGCCGACCGTGGGAGGCGCGCTCGAGTAAGCCGTCCGATTGTCGAGGTAATAAAGGTCGAACGTGATCGGCTCCTGCGGTCCGACTTCGAGAATGGCAACGCCTGCATTGGTTCCCTTGCCGATCGAATAGCTTCCTGTCGCGATCCATGCGGTAGTCGCCCCGTACACCAAATCGCTGAAATAGAGGCTGAATTGATCGACGACCGACACCGTACCGTCCGATGCGGATGCCAAACCCGCTCCAATTCGCACCCCGCCTATATCCTTGCCCGTCGCAATCGGCCACATCGTCGCTTCTCCTAGAACGCGTAACGCAATCCCAGCGTCGCGGCGAGCGTGCTTATGCCCGGGCCGAGCCGCTGCTGCCCGCTCAACTCGCCGTAAACGGAAAAATTAGGTGTCACCCTGCCGCTCGCCCCCAGACCAAGCTGCACGGCGCCTCCGATTGCACCCACCCCGAAGGGCAGCCCCGATAGCGTCACGCTAGGTGAATTCATCTGCGTGTACGCGAAATCGACCCGCACATAGGGCCTAAACGAGACGGTATTGGGCAAGACCATCGACATGCGCGCACCCACGAGCCCCGTCAAGGCGAACAGATTGCCGGTGCGGACCTCGAGCGCATCGGCATCCTGGTGGCTCGGAAAGCGCAGCAGTTGCGCAAGCAACCGCGCGTGCGGTTCGATCTCCACGCCGTTCGCCAGCGCAAAGCTGCGCCCTGCTTCGAACGATCCGTTGTAAGCGTTCGGCTCGGCCTTGGCCGACATTCGCCCCGCTTCGCCGCGCTGAGACGTATCGATGTCGCCCGTGTACCAACCGAGCGAAAGCACGCCATCGACATACCATCCGTCGCGATGCTGCCACGTGCCCGTCAACGCCAGGTTGTAGGCATCGATCGACGCGTGGCTCGATTCGGCCGCCGCCGCGCGCGGATACACCCAGCTGTGGCCCAGCGTGACGGCCGTTCCAAGCCTGAAATCGCTCTCTTCGCTGCGCCGGTGCAGCCAGTCGGCACCGAACTGCACCGCGCCGATGTATTGGCCGAAGTCGTATCCATAGTCAGAAAAGCCGCGATTCGAGTGGTACATGCTGCGGCTGTCGATCGTGCGCGCGAATACGTCCTTGGCTTCGACACGCGCATCGAACGCGCCATGGCGCACGTCGCCCAAACGGCGGTACAGATTGTCCGTCACCACCGACTCGTAGTTTTGCAGCGCCAGCGGCAAGGTCAGATAGCTGCTCACCTGCGGAACCACCGACGGGCGCGCGCAGCAGTATGGCCCCGGGCCCGGTTGGACATGGCCGTTGCCGTCGATATATGAAGTCTGAAGACGGTAATCCCAAGTTGGCGTCTTGCCGTCGGGCAGCACGCTTTGCGAGGCGTCCGGTAACCCATAGCCGCCGGGCCCGTAGGCAAAGATTC
>JBQCDS010000350.1:0-2959 GCA_051961035.1 Trinickia sp.
TGATCGCATGACCCGATGCTAACCGCAAGGAATCGGTCCTTGCACTAAGAGGAATGAATGGCGAGTAACAACGTAGCCCAATTTGCCGCGGAACTCAAAATGCCAGCCGGCGTGCTGCTCGAGCAGCGCCAGGCGGCGGGTGTCCAGAAAGCGAGCGAGGACGATGCTTTGTCCGAGACGGACAAAGCGCGTCTGCTCGATCATTTGCGCAAGTCGCACGGCTCGGCCGATACCGACAAGCGCAAGATCACGCTGACCCGCCGGCACACGTCGGAGATCAAGCAATCCGACGCGACGGGCAAGGCTCGCACCATTCAAGTCGAAGTGCGCAAGAAACGTGTGTTCGTGAAGCGCGACGAGGCGGGTGAGGGCGTGGCGGCGGCCGAGGCAGTGGCCACGCAAGCGCCGGCCGGCGTCGACGAAAGCGCCGAGTTGCAGCGTCGCGAGGCAGAAGCGCGACGCGAAGCGGAATTGCTCGAGAAACAAGCGCAAGAACTGCGCGAGCGCCAAGAGCGGCTCGAGCGCGAGGAAGCCGAGCGCCAAGCGCGCGAGAAGGCCGCCGAAGCCGAACGTCAGCGGGCCGAGGAAGAGGCTGCGAAAAAGCACGCGGAGGTTGCGGCTCAGCACGCCGAGGCGGCTGCTCGCGAGCAGGCCGAGCGCACGGCCGCCGAGGACGAGCGCGCCGCCGCGGAGCGCGCGGCCCAGCGGGAAGCGGCCAAGAAGGCCGAGGATGCGGCCCGCGAAGCCGCTGAAAAGACGCGCGCCGAACAGGAAGACATTCGCAAGCGCCGTGAAAAGGCCGAGGCCGAGGCACGCGCAATCCGCGAAATGATGAATACGCCGCGCAAGGCGCAAGTAAAGGCGCCGGAACCTGCGCCCGCGCCGAAGCCCGCCGAAGCGCCCAAGGCCGCCGAAGCAAAGGGTACGCTGCACAAACCCGTGCGTCCGGCCGGCGAATCGCCGCGGCCCGCGCAAGCGCGCAAACCGGCTGCGGGCGGTGCAGCTGCGCCTTCGTCGGCTCAGCCCTCCACGGCCCCCGGTGCGGCGGACAAGAAAAAGCCCGGCGGCAAGGGCGGATGGCAGGACGACGCCGCGAAGCGTCGCGGCATCAAGACGCGCGGCGATTCGAGCGGCGGTGTCGACCGTGGCTGGCGTGGCGGCCCCAAAGGGCGCGGCAGGCATCAGGACGCGGCCACTTCATTTCAAGCGCCGACCGAACCGATCGTGCGTGAAGTGCACGTGCCCGAGACGATCACCGTGGCCGACCTCGCCCACAAGATGTCCGTGAAGGCGTCGGAAGTCATCAAGGTGATGATGAAGATGGGCCAGATGGTCACGATCAACCAGATGCTCGATCAGGAAACGGCGATGATCATCGTCGAGGAGCTCGGCCATCGTGCGGTCGCGGCCAAACTCGACGATCCCGAAGCGCTGTTGGTCGAGGGCGAAGCGACGGATGCCGAGCAACTGCCGCGTCCGCCGGTCGTCACGGTCATGGGTCACGTCGACCACGGCAAAACATCGCTGCTCGACTACATCCGCCGTGCGAAGGTGGCGGCGGGCGAAGCGGGCGGCATCACGCAGCACATCGGCGCTTATCACGTCGAGACGCCGCGGGGCGTCATCACGTTCCTCGACACGCCGGGCCACGAATCGTTTACGGCGATGCGTGCGCGCGGTGCGAAGGCAACCGACATCGTCATTCTCGTGGTGGCGGCCGACGACGGCGTGATGCCGCAGACGAAGGAAGCGATTGCCCACGCGAAGGCAGGTGGCGTGCCGATCGTCGTGGCGATCAACAAGATCGACAAGCCCGAGGCGAACCCCGAGCGCGTCAAGCAGGAACTGGTGGCTGAAAGCGTCGTGCCGGAAGAGTACGGCGGCGATTCGCCTTTCGTGCCGGTTTCGGCGAAGACGGGCGCGGGTATCGACGATCTGCTCGAGAACGTGTTGCTGCAAGCCGAGGTGCTCGAATTGACGGCTCCGGTGGCGGCGCCGGCCAAGGGCCTCGTCATCGAAGCGAAGCTCGACAAGGGCAAGGGCCCGGTTGCGACGATTCTCGTGCAGTCGGGTACGCTCTCGCGCGGCGACGTCGTGCTGGCAGGCAGCGCCTATGGCCGCGTGCGTGCGATGCTCGACGAAACGGGCAAGCCCACGAAGGAAGCGGGCCCGTCGATTCCGGTCGAGATTCAAGGTCTGTCGGAAGTGCCGGCTGCGGGCGAGGAAGTCATCGTGCTGCCGGACGAGCGCAAGGCGCGCGAAATCGCGCTGTTCCGTCAAGGCAAGTTCCGCGACGTCAAGCTCGCGAAGCAGCAGGCCGCCAAGCTCGAAAGCATGCTCGAGCAGATGGGCGAGGGCGAAGTGCAAACACTGCCGCTCATCGTCAAGGCCGACGTGCAAGGTTCGCAAGAAGCGCTCGTCCAGTCGCTGCAAAAGCTGTCGACCGATGAAGTGCGTGTGCAGATCGTGCACGGCGCCGTCGGGGGCATCAGCGAATCGGACGTCAACCTGGCCACGGCATCGAAGGCGGTCATCATCGGCTTCAACACGCGTGCCGATGCACAGGCCCGCAAGCTCGCCGAGTCGAACGGCATCGACATCCGCTACTACAACATCATTTACGATGCGGTGGATGAGGTGAAGGCCGCGATGTCGGGCATGTTGGCTCCCGAGAAGCGGGAAGTCATCACTGGCATGGTCGAGGTCCGCCAAGTCTTCAAGGTGCCGAAGGTTGGCGCGGTGGCCGGCTGTATGGTCACGGACGGTGTGGTCAAGCGTTCGTCGTCGGTGCGCGTGCTGCGTAACAACGTCGTCATCTTCACGGGCGAACTGGATTCGCTCAAGCGCTTCAAGGACGACGTGAAGGAAGTGAAGCAAGGCTTCGAGTGCGGCATGTCGATCAAGAACTTCAACGATATCGTCGAAGGCGATCAGTTCGAGGTGTTCGAAGTCACGGAAG
>JBQCDS010000351.1:0-2195 GCA_051961035.1 Trinickia sp.
GTTACCGACCCTCCGAGCGCGCGCTGTAATGCCCTCATCAAAAGACATAAGCGAGGGATTTCATGCGGACTTCCGTACACGGCGAGGGGCGGCTGCCCGATGACCTCGATGCGGCGCTGGCGCATTATCGGCACCAGATCTTCGTCGAACAGTTGGGATGGAACCTGCCGTGTGCCGATGATGGCTTCGAGCGTGATCAATATGACCGCGAGGACACGCTGTATGTCATCGCCCGTGACGAATCCGGCGCGATCTGCGGTTGTGCAAGGCTGCTGCCTACCACACGTCCTTACCTGCTGCAAGAGCTCTTTCCTTCACTGTTGGCCGACGGCATGGAACCGCCCCGCGACACGGCAGTATGGGAGCTGTCGCGTTTCGCGGCGAGCACATCGAATGGTGCCTTCGGCGAAGAGGCCTGCGCCTGGGCTGTGCGGCCCATGCTGGCTTCCGTCGTCGAGTGCGCCGTCAAGATGGGCGCGCGTCAACTGATCGGCGTGACGTTCCTCAGCATGGAACGGCTCTTTCGCCGCATCGGCGTGCATGCCCACCGGGCGGGGCCCGCGCAACGCATCGACGGCCGCGTGGTCGTCGCATGTTGGATCGATCTGGACGCGCAAACGCTCACGGCGCTCGACATCGCCCCCTCGCTGCTCGAGCAATACGCCGGCTGCGAGCCGGCCCTGCAACCCTGCCCCTGAACGTTCATCTACCGTGTACATCATTCGCCACGTGCCGCCTGCCACCCCCACTTCCCGTGACGATTTAGCGGCATGGGCGCATATCGCCGTCCAATACGCCGATCGCGCAACGGCGATGCCGCTCGTCCGGCTCGACCGGCATGGGCTGACCGTATCTGTCGTCGACGATGCCGATCCTCCGGCGATCGGTTTGCCGCGACGAGCGCTGATCGTCTACGATTCGACGCCGCTGTGTGAACTGAGGCTTGTCGCTCGCTCGGCAACAAGCGAAGCAGGACGGGCAACGACGATCACGCTGCAACCTTCGCGCGCCGACGACCATGCGCAACTGTGGCGGGCCCTGCGCGCGCACTGGGCGCAATGGCCGGCAGCCGCCATGCCCTCGCGCTCAAATGAAGGATCGGAGCGGTCGCTCCCGCCCGATCCATCTGCCGAGAGCCGGCAATCGCATCAGGCTTGCCTACAAGACAATGTGCGTGCGGACACCGACGCCGGGAACCGCGAGGCCGAATTGCCGGCGTCGCGTCCCACCGATTCGCGCGACGCAGTATCGTGCGACGCGGCTTTCTCTCTAACGAGCGACGAAGACGCTTGGCTGTTCGCGCGTTGGCTCGACTATCATTTCGCCGAAGTGCGCGCGCGGGCGCGCATGAGCGGCGCGGCGGCCGACTTGCGCGACTTCTCCATGCGCGTGGTCGACCATGAAGTCGAAGTCCGCTTTCTCTTTCAGTCCGCCGAACAGGTGGTTCGCACATCGACGGAACTGACGTGCCGCTGGATCACGGCCGAGGCGGCCCGCCAGTTGGGTTTGACGGTGGAGCATTGGCTGTATGGGACTCGGACCGGCCACGGTTGCCGACCCGGTTGGCACGTCTCGGCCGGCGTGGATTCATATTCCGGGAGCCACTCGTTCTCGTCGAGTAGATAGAACAAGCTTGCGCGGGCCGAGCGGGTATCACGTTTTCGGTTTCTCGGGAGTAAGGCACGCCGGTCGGCAGCCGTTACCGCTCTAGGCTGCGCTGTCTCAACGCCCGGGTCGAGAGAATAGATTGACGAGATTCCCATCCGGGTCGCGTAAGAGCAACGAGCGATTGCCCCAAGGCATCACTGTGGTCGGCATCACGATGGTTGTTCGGAACGCTTTCATCCGTTCGAGCACGGCATCGACGTCCCCTACTTCGAATTCCAGGATTGCAGACTGATTGGCAGCGGCGGTGGCAGCACCGACATTGAAAAGCTTGATCAAGTGCTCGGACGAAATCGCAAGCGTAGAGCCTTCGAATCGCATCTCGGCAAAACCGTCGGCCGGACGTACGGCCTCGATGCCGGAAAGCCTCTCGTAGAACTCGATCAGCCTTTCGATATCGGAAGTAACAACGCGAACCGATGCGAACTTCATTTTGAGCTCCTCAGTAAGAAAGGAGCTCGAGTCTAAAGATCGACACTGTCAAATTCTGGCAGTATGGTGCGACTGGCCACCTGATTGGCCTTGCGCCA